>JBBRLC010000009.1:0-12926 GCA_038231595.1 Candidatus Nanopelagicales bacterium
ATTTGCGAGCACGCTCTCGCCAGAATGGAGCATCATGAAAGCGATCGAACTCTCTCGAACCAACCACGCAGTGACGGTCGACCCGAGCACGACACTCTCCGCCGCGGCGGCGCTCATGGACCAAGAAAATGTCGGCGCGCTGATTGTCATCGATCACGATCACCTCGTCGGTATCGTCACGGATCGCGACATCGCGACGCGCGGCGTCGCCAAACACCTTCCGCCGGATGCGCGAATTGATGCAGTCATGACGAGCGAGGTCGTGACGCTGCCTGCGGACTCCGAAGTCCGAGACGCGCTTCCACTTCTTCGCACTCACGCCATCCGGCGACTACCACTACTTTCCGACGGGCAGGTCGTTGGAGTACTCGCCGTTGACGACCTACTCATCGACTTAATCAGCGATCTCAGTGATGTGGTGCGGCCAATCACAGGTGAGGTCATCTTCGGCCATCATTCAATCGACCATCCGTTGGTACCGACAACCTGATCTCAACCGGCCGCGCCCAAGGTGTCGACCACCACATCAGCGAGGGTCGCAGGTTCATGCCGTTCGGGTTCGCTCGCCGATCGCTCACTGAGGACCTTGGCCTCTATTGAGCCCGAGGTTGGATCTATACCGTCGAGGGTGGCAACTATGCCAAGGAGGCGTTTCCTATGAAAGCACTCGTGTACCACGGTCCTGGATCGATGGCGTGGGAAGACGTGCCAGACCCGTCGCTAATCGATGACACCGACGCGATTGTGCGGGTCGACACGGTGACCATTTGCGGCACTGACCTTCACATCCTCAAGGGTGACGTTCCCGCAGTCACAGATGGGCGGATCCTCGGCCACGAAGCAGTCGGCACAGTCACCGAAGTCGGCGCGGGCGTCAAGAACGTCAAGGTCGGCGACCGTGTCCTGGTGTCGTGCGTTACTGCGTGTGGCGCGTGCCGTTTTTGTCGCGAGAGCCGCTACGGCCAGTGCCTCGGTGGCGGTGGCTGGATCCTCGGTCACAAGATCGACGGCACGCAGGCCGAATACGTGCGAGTGCCGTTCGTCGACACCTCGACCTACCCGGCACCCGCAGGCGTGCCTGACGAAGATCTCTTGATGTTGGCTGACATCTTGCCGACCGGGTACGAGGTGGGAGTACTCAACGGCACGGTGCGTCCTGGTGACGTCGTAGCGGTCGTCGGTGCGGGCCCGATCGGGCTTGCCGCGATCATGGGAGCCCGGCTCTTCAGCCCGAGTCACATCATCGCGATCGACCAGGCCGACGTCCGCCTCGAATTAGCGAAGACATTTGGTGCTGACATCACGATCAACAACGCGCATGAGGACCCGCTAGCAATCATCCAACAACTCACTGGCGGCCTCGGTGCCGACGTATCGATCGAAGCGGTCGGTGTACCCGCGACGTTCGAACTCGCGACAACACTGATCCGCCCAGGCGGGCACGTGGCGAACATCGGCGTGCACGGCGAGCCCGCAACGCTGCATCTCGAAGACCTGTGGATTCGTGATGTCACGATCACGACCGGTCTGGTCGACACGTTTTCGACCCCGACGTTGCTGAAGTTGATGACGAGCAACCAGCTCGACGCTGGCCGGTTCGTGACGCATCACTTCTTGATGGACGCATTCGAAGAGGCCTACGACGTATTCGGCCGGGCCGCGGAAACCGGTGCCCTCAAAGTCGTGCTCACGCGCAGCTGAGCTACGCGCGAAAACGACGAGAACTCACATGGCTCATCGCATCGTCATTCTCGGTGGCGGCACTGGTGGAACGCTCATGGCGAATCGGCTGCGCGCTTCGTATCCGGCTGCCGCGGCGTCGATCATTGTCGTCGACCAAGACGATTGCCACGTCTACCAACCCGGGTTGCTGTTCGTACCGTTTGGTCTCGCCGACGCGCAGGACATCGTGCGGCCCCGGTCGCGCCAACTCCACGACGGTATCGACTACCTGCAGTGCGAGATCGACCGGGTCGATCTCGCCTCTGAGACCGTGCACCTCGCGGATAGGACGGCGCTCGGCTTTGACGTGCTGGTCGTAGCGACTGGTGCCACCCTGGTACCCGAGGAGACCGAGGGACTCGCCAAACCAACGGACCCGGACCGGGTACACACCTTCTACACGCTCGCTGGCGCAACCCGACTCGAACAGGCGCTCGCCAAGTTCGACGGAGGGCGGGTAGTCGTGAACGTCGTGGACATGCCGATCAAATGCCCCGTCGCGCCATTGGAGTTCTGCTTCCTCGCAGACTGGTTCTTCACCGACCGCAAGATGCGCGATCGCGTCGAACTCACCTACGTCACTCCGCTCGACGCCGCGTTCACCAAACCAGTCGCGGCCGCGACGCTCGGCGGGATGCTTGCTGAACGTCACATCGGTTTAGTGACCGAGTTCAACACCGGCAAGGTCGACAGCGTCGAAGGACGCCTCGTGTCCTACGACGAACGCGAGGTCGAGTTCGATTTGGCCGTGATGATCCCACTCCACGGCGGCCAGCCCTACGTCGGCCGCTCCGAAGGATTAGGCGACGAACTCAACTTCGTCCCCACCGATCCCCACACCCTGCAATCGACCGTGAAGCCCAACGTGTTTGCCATCGGTGACGCCACTACCCTGCCCGCGTCGAAGGCCGGATCAGTGACCCATTTCGAAGGTGACGTACTGGTGGAGAACATTCGGCGGTTCCTCGCCGGGGAGACCCTCGACGCGTCGTTCGACGGCCACGCCAACTGCTTCATCGAGACCGGTTTCGGCAAGGCGATGCTTATTGACTTCAACTACGACACGGAACCGCTCCCCGGCCATTTCCCAACATCGGTCGGGTTGCCGTTACTCAAAGAGTCGCGGATGAACCACCTCGGCAAGTTGATGTTCCAATGGTTCTACTGGCACGTCCTGTTGCCCGGACGCGACATCCCCGGCGTTGGCTCCGAAATGCCAACCGCAGGAAAACAGCGACCACCCACCTGACCCTTCAATACACCCGCGAGGAGCGCGACAAGATGACCATCAAACAAGTTGCGGGAACCGACGTCGATGTCAACGACGAAGGATTCTTCACGAAGCCCGATCAATGGACCGAAGCGATGGCGCCGGAACTGGCGCGTCACGAAGGGATCGACCCGCTCACTGACCAGCACTGGACCGTCCTTCATTTCATGCGCAACGAGTTCGCCGAGAAGGGCACCGGACCGACGGTCCGGGTCCTGGGTAAAACGTCCGGCGTCACGGTGAAAGAGCTCTACCAGCTCTTCCCGAAGGGCCCCGCGAAGATCGCCGCGCGCATCGCGGGGATCCCCAAACCGCGCGGCTGCATCTAATGCAACCCACCGACGTAAAAGGAACGAGCACATGAACAATGAACCGATCGAAAAAGTGTCGGTCATCATCTCCAAGGGATCGCTCGAGGGCATCTACCCCGGATTGATCATGGCCAACGGCGCGCGAGCCGAAGGGATTGAGGCCAACCTGTTCTTCACGTTTTTCGGGCTCGATGCCATCCACAAAGTGCGCCACGAACACATCAAAGTCGCGTCCGTCGGCAACCCGGGTCTCCACTTCGCCACATGGCTCGGCGGATTTCCCGGCATGAGCTCCGTCCTCACCCACATGATGTCGAAACAGATCGAGGAACTCGATATTCCTTCCATCCCTGAATTCGTCGAGATGATCGCCGACACCGGCGCAGGGATATACGCGTGTAAAGCATCGGTCGATCTGTTCAAGATGGAAAAGAACGACTTCATCGACCAGGTGCAAGACATCATCACCATCGGCGAGTTCTACGAACAAGCCGCAGGCGGTCACATCATCTTCACCTGAGCCGAACGCGATGCCCTCGACGGCAACGCTGCCTTCACTTCTTATCGGCCCCGACCACTGAGCCAGACACGCCGGCTGACCACCAACAACGGAACCAAGGACTTATGGGCCACTGCCGAGATGTCGCCGACGCACTCGGTGTCGCGCTCCTCATGGACGGGGGTACCGCCTCCGTGTATAGCCCGATGGCCTGGGCCGCGTTCCACGAGTTCGCCGGCACCGACTTCACCGAGCCGCCAACATGAGTGAGATGCCATGACCGCCACCGTGATCGCATGCCCAGCGTGCGGAATGAGGAACCGTGTTGCCGACGATGCCGCGGGCCGACCACGGTGCAGCAAATGCCACACCGACCTACCGTGGCTGATCGAGACCCGAACCGCAGAGTTTGACAAAGTGATCACGACATCGACCCTGCCCATTCTTGTTGACCTTTGGGCACCATGGTGCGGCCCGTGCCGCGCAGTCGCACCGATCCTGCAGCAGTTCTCGACCGAACGCGCCGGAACTGTGCGGGTCGTGAAGGTCAACGTCGACGAATCGCCCGACGTGTCGACCAAACTCTCAGTGCAGGGCATCCCGACGATGGTGCTGTTCTCTGGTGGCGCCGAGATCGCCCGCCAGATCGGAGCACTCCCAGCCGATGCGCTCCGCCGCTGGGTTGACCGCGCCCTCGACACCCGCAACTGAGCGGCAACTATTCGCTGATGTTCCTCCCAATGATTGACAACTCGGCAAGCGGACCTTCGGCCCTATTTGCTTCGCACGCCGTCTGCGAGCATGGGCCTCGGAGGTTGATTTCGATGTATGAATGGCATGACGGAAGGAACATGGGACCATGGGGATGGGTCTTCATGGCGATCATGATGATCGCGTTCTGGGGCGGGGTCGTCACACTCGCGGTCTGGGCACTCCGACGACCACATGAGTCGGAACATCAACCACAAACTCCGCAACACGGTCCAGCGTTGAGGATCTTGTCGGAGCGTTTTGCCCGCGGCGAGATCGATGTTGACGAATACCATCATCGCCGCGACGTGATCGACCCACCGCGATGAGCCCGCCTGGAACCCGCAGGACCACCCTCATCGTCGCGGTGGTAACCGTATTGACAGCCGTGTCGCTCCTCATGCTGGGTCTCGCGTTGCGAACGCATCAGACATCACGTCGGCTAGCGACGCAATGTCAGGGCCCGGCATTCGCTGGCCGGGTCGTCGTCGCCACGCTGATCAACAGTGGCGGACCGATGATGCGAACCGGCAGCGCAATGCATGGAGGAATGATGCGGCTCAGCATCGATCGATCGGCAGTACAGAGCGGCCCGGTCTCACTTATTGCAGTGAATGCCGGGAGCATCAATCACGAACTCGTCGTACTCCCTTTGCCTAACGCTCAGGTCGTTGGCACTCGCCAGACCGATGGCGAAGACCGCGTCGATGAGGCGACCAGTGTCGGCGAAGCATCGAAGACATGCGGCCAAGGAGCTGGCGACGGAATAGCGCCCGGAACCAAAGGCTGGATCACACTGGACCTGAAACCTGGCCGTTACGAACTCGTCTGCAACCTCCCAGGGCATTACAGCGCTGGCATGTACACACAACTCACGATCCAGTAGCGGACGAAACGTTCGGCATTTGGAATGGTTTTTGGCCGCGTCGCCATCTTCTTCACGATCCACTGTTTGCGTGAAGGTGAGGGTTCAGCTAGCAGAAGCCGTCGCCGCAAGCGGGCGGCGTTCAGTCCCACGGCGACAGCTATGGATTATTGGCGGCACCGATGAACGAGTCCGCGAGGCCACCGAACGGACGGAGTCATGCATCGATGCGCAGGACAGCTTCGATACTGGTCGCAGCGAGCGCCGTATACGCGGTCGTCGCCGCTGCGGGAGGCGTGTCTGATGCGGTTGCGGCATTCCAGAATCTGCGTATCAGGTGGGTCATCACGGGAGTCGTGATTGGTTCCCTCCGACTCGGCTGCTACGGGGCCCAGCTCCACCGCCTCACCAGTCATCTGCGTACTCCTCCTCTCGTGGCATACGCGTTGGGCTGGGTCCTCTACGGCTTTGGCGCGGTCACACCGGCGGCGCCCGCCGAGGGATTGGCGATGACGGGCGCGGTCTTGCAGCGCCATGGAGCGAACCGTCGGGAGACGACGATCGCACTCGCGTTCTCCGAGTGGTTCGCGCAACGCACCTTTTACGTCGTCGCCAGCATCAACCTGCTGATCACGGCCGCACTGGGTGATCTGCCGCTCGATACGCAGTGGCCGCTCATCGTCAGCGCGCTCGTAGTGACCGGTGGCCTCGTCCTTACCGCGTTCCTCGCCCAGAAGCCGACGGTCGCGGCGAACGTCGCGCTCGTTGCTAAGGCGGCGCGCCATCCGCGCAGGCCGCGCCCGCCCGAAGATACGACTCGCGTCGCGGCCATCGAGTGGCATGAATCGGCGATGAAAGTTGTCGGCCCGCCTCCCCGGCGTGTGGGGACTGCATTGGTATCGGTGGCCGCGGTCGTCGCAGACGCGATGACCCTGTGGTGCATGTGCAAGGCCGCGGCACTTCACGTCGGGTTCGATGTTGCGGTTCTCGCTGCAGCGGCCGGAACGGTTGCGTCATGGATCCCGCTTCTGCCCGGCGGTCTTGGCGTAGTCGAGGCCGCGATCCCCGCAGTGTTACACGCGTCGGGCGCGCCGTTCGGCGCGGCCCTGGCCGCGACAGTCGTATACCGCGCGGCCGGAACCTTGCTCCCCGCCCTAGCCGGTGCCACGATGCTTATCGCGCTGCGGCGGCCGCGATCACCGTGTCGCACTATCGCCCATGAACCTTGAACGATCGTCTGAAGCGAACACATCCTGCGCCTCCGAACCGATTAGCGCCGAAAATCCCGATGCGTCGCGACAACAACTGGGGCCGCTCGCACTTTGCCGCAACAAGGGACCTCGGACTCACGACCGCGCCACTGATCTCGCAGCACACAGTGTCCTTCGGCCCTGGTCGAAGTCATCCGACTCCGAGAGGATGCCGGTAGGTCGAACACGACCTTCTACCGAGGGAGCACACTCGCCGTGACGATCCTTGATATGCGTCCGCCATCGCGACAGTTGAATGCGATGCTGCATGACACACCAACGCCGATCCCAAGACCCGGTACTGCGATCGACTGGCGGCATCTGCTGCGGATGACCGATGACTGTGGCCTGTTAGAACATGCGACCGGAGCGGTACCGAATCGACGCCACGGTTACTGCACCGACGATAACGGACGTGCCCTTGCTGTTGTCGCCCAGGCTGGGAATCCTCACTTGCAACCGCTCGCTGGCCGGTACCTTGCTTTCCTCGAACACGCGCACAACGACGACGGGTCATTCGCACTGCGGATGACCTACGAGCGGAAATGGCGCGACGATATTTCCGACGACGCGAGTGGCCGCGCGATCTTCGGACTTGGTATGGCTGCGGCTCGCGCGCCGTGGGGACTGGTTCGCGAGGGCGCGCAATCGCTCTTCGACCGTTCGATGCACTTCCGATCGCCTTTCCGGCGCTCCATGGCATACGCGGCGCTTGGAGCCGCGGCCGTCGTCCAACAAGCTCCAGACCACCGCGCGGCGTGCGACCTGTTAGACGCGGCACGCCCGCTGCTCCTGCCATCATCGACCATGGCTGAGAACTGGCCGTGGCCAGAGGATCGCCTCACCTACTCAAACGCGTTGTTGCCGAATGCCCGCCTCGCGATTGCGCAAATCAACAGCGACGCCGCCGAAACGCGAGCCGCTCTCGAACAACTCGACTGGCTCGTCAGCTTGCAACTCGTCAACGGGAAGCTCGGCGAGAGCCACCTCTCACCGATCCCAAACACGGGGTACGCGCACGGCGATGCGTTGTTGTCGTTCGATCAGCAGCCAATCGAACTCTGGCATCTCGCCGACGCCGCGGCTCGAGCGTGGCACATCACCCACGACGAACATTGGTCCGAGATCGTCACCGCATGCCAAGGTTGGTTCGATGGCGCCAACACGCTCGGCGCGATCATGTTTGACCCGTACTCGGGAGGGACGTTCGATGGACTCGGCGTCGCCGGACCGAACCACAATCAAGGCGCAGAGTCAACATTGGCCGGGATCGGCGTCGCGCTCGCAGTCGCGTCGGTGAGCACCCGTCACTCAGGTGTGTAGATGCAACACGGCTCGCAGGAACGCCAGACCGACGGACGATGTGTAGCACGCGCTCGAAGGATCATGTCGTTCACAGACCGCGATTCGGACGGCGCAAAATCATCGCCATCTCATCGCCCCAAGATTTCACCGGTGCGACGAGTGAACTTCATGCGCACGCCACAGCACGCGACGCGACCCAGTCACGAAGACCGTTGCAATAAGCGTCCGCTACGGTTGCGACATTCGCGTCGCGGCTGACCTCAACGACAACAACGGTCAGAGCTTGGATTACTGGGGCGTCCGGCCCGGCCCATTCTTGGGTGAATCGAAGATCCTCGAGCGTGACCACTCCCACGTAGCGCCCGGAACGTTCGACGAACGCGACCGACTGCCCAGCCTCGCACAGCCGGGCCACGGCCGCTGCAACATTGGCGCCATCCAAGATGACGATCGGCTCGAAGTGACCGCTCGACTCGGTCACCATCGACGAGGCCACTTCGACCCAATTCGACGTTGTCTGTTCGGCGTGCATGGCTTCCACCTTCGATGTCGTGATTGACATTCTCGATGCCCATATTTATTCCGCACTGACAGAGTCAAAGGTCATCGCCGCGCCGCGCAATGCCGACCCGCTGCGAGATGACGTTCTCCTCTACCGACTGTCGCAAGGTCACGCGACACTGACTTCTATGAACCTCACAACGAGCGCATGCGAATCCTGATCGCACTCGGCGGCAACGCCCTGCCCCGACGGGGCGCGTCGCCAGATGCCGCGCCTCAGCTCGCAGCCATCGTCAGGATCGCCATCGTCAGGATCGCCATCGTCAGGATCGCCATCGTCAGGATCAGCCGGGACACCGATCGCCGCCCAACCGTCGTGAAGGCAAGGCCGCTACGCGGCTTCCTCCGTGAGGAGTGCTCGAACATGGTCGAGGTCCACAACCGCAGCACCGACGCAGCGATCCGCCGCGCCGTAGGTCAAGTAAACCAAACCATCGGCTTTGAGGTGCGCGCCTTGGACGAACACGACGTCGTCGACATCGCCTTCGATCTCCCACGCGAGTTCGGGCACCAACACCGGCTCGTCGAGCAGCGCGCGCAGGCGACCGCTCTCGGCGTCGAGCAACGCGATCTTCGCGGTATAGCGACCGCTCGCCTCGCGTTCATGAAAGAACAACACCTGAGTGTCACCGAACGCGATCGGCGGTGCACCCGCTCCGATTCCCAACGCCCCGGGCGTCGGGGTGAGGATGACATGCGACGCGAGTTGCTCGACGTAAGGTCGCCAGTAGTCGTCGCCCGCCTCCCAAAGGTGCTCAAGCGAATCGAAAACCGCGAGCTGCATATCGGGATGGATACGGTGGATCATGGCGACGCGGCCATCGGCGAGATTGAACACGACGGCGTCCTTGTTAGCAATGCCTTCGGGTCCGAGCAGCACCGTCGACCCGTCCACGATCGTAAATCGACCATCGACCCATGCGAGTCGAGCCGCACCGATCCGCCAGACCTCGGCCGGGTCGCATGGCACTTCGGTATAGGTCATGACCAGGTGCCGGACACCATCGCTCCACACCCACTGCACTCGCGGGTCTTCGAGCGCAGCAACGCGTTCGGATGGAACTGCCAACACGTACTCGAACTCGTAGTGCTCGCCATCGCTCGACGTCATGACGATGATGTCAGAAACGTAATTCAAGAAACGCGCGCCGTCTCCCGAGTTGCGCGTATACCCGAGCCGCACAGCACGGGCGAACAGGTGAAAACGGTCTTCGTGCCACACGACGCCCGCGTTAAAGATCGGGCCATACCCAGCGACAGAGTTCGCGATGACGATCGGTTCAGCCGAGATCCGGTGGGCACGGACCGGATTCACCGTCATCGTCTGCACCTCTCCATCGTCGTACGCGCCGGATATCGTCGGCGCGCTTGGCGTCGTCTCGAAGTGTTCGACGCGAGTAGCGAGCAAGTAAAGCAGACTTTCTTTCCCGTATCGGACATCCATGTCTGATATCACCACCAACACTGTTCACGAGCGTGAACTCGTGCGTCGCTTCGTTGGCAATCCGATCATCTCTGCTGACGACTTCCCCTACATGGTCAACGCCGTGTTTAATCCTGGAGCGGTCCGACTCGAGTCCGGCGAGACGCTGCTTCTGGTCAGAGTCGAGGACCGCACTGGCCGTTCGCACTTGGTCGTGGCTACGAGTGACGACGGCTATACGAACTGGCGAATCGAACCCGAACGAGGGCTCTTCCCGACAGGTGAGTTCGCCGAGTTCTGGGGCGTGGAAGACCCCCGAATCACCAAGATCGGCGACGAGTATTTCATCGTCTACACGGGATATTCAGAAGGCGGACCGCTCGTGTGCCTCGCCACGACGCGCGACTTCGTCACTTTCACGCGACGTGGGATCGTTCAGCCTCCGGAAGATAAAGACGCGGCGTTGTACCCCGAAAAAATCAACGGTGAATACCTGCTCATCCACCGACCCGCACCGGCAACGCAATCGCTGGGCGCCCACGTGTGGATCTCAGCAAGTCCCGATCTGGTGCACTGGGGCCGCTCGCGCTTCTTGCTCTCGGATCGGCGCGGCGGCTGGTGGGATGCCAACAAGATTGGGCTTGGGCCTCCTCCGCTGCGAACCGACAAGGGTTGGTTGATCTGCTACCACGGTGTGCGCACGACAGTCGGTGGTTCGATTTATCGTGTCGGCCTGGCGTTGTGCGATCTCGACGACCCGACCCAGGTCATCGCGCGGGGCAACGAATGGGTGCTTGGCCCGAGTGCGCCGTACGAACGTTCCGGAGATGTACACGACGTCGTGTTCCCATGCGGCTGGGTCCTAGGAGACAACGCTGATGATCTACGGATCTACTATGGCGCGGCAGACAGCACTGTGTGTGTTGCCGACGCGTCGGTGAGCGAACTCCTCGAGTTCGTTCTCCAACATCCCTGTCATCCCGGATCGTTACCGGCTGGCGAATGCCGCGAGCCGAACCCATGAACCGCTCGCAGCCCTCGGAACTTCGAATACCCGCGAGATAAGGCCGCAATCCTCTTTTACGAAGCGTTGGGTTCCGCGACGATGAAGCTATGGAACTTCTCCACGTTGCGTTTATCGGTACCTACGCCCCTACCCAATGTGGGCTGGCCACGTTTACGTCGGCGCTGCGACGAGCGATGAGTCCCGGGCTGAGCTTGCCGGAGTCGCCGGTCATCCGCGTGCTGGAGGCGCCCGTTCCCATCGAAGCGTCGCGGCCTAATGAAGTCACCTACGACTGGCACCACGGTGACCAGACGGCGATCGAGCAGGTACTCGCAGTCCTCGCTGACCGCGATCTCTGTGTGATCCAACACGAGTACGGCATCTTCGATGGTCCCGACGGTGATGAGATCATCGAGGTGATCGAGCGGTCGGCGGTCCCGACCATCGTTGTCTTGCACACGGTGCTCGCACGTCCGACACCGACCCAGCGCGCGGTGTTGGAAGCCGTGATCGCCGCGGCCAGTGTCGTCGTCACCCAAAGTTTCGCGGCGCGCCGAGCTTTGCTCAAAAGCTTCTCGGTCGATGCCGCGAAGATTCACGTGATCCCACACGGTGCCGCACCTAACATTTCCGCCACCGATCTGAACGGGCCGTCGCAACCGCGCTTAGGCGCGCCGACCATTCTCACGTGGGGCCTGATCGGGCCCGGCAAGGGTCTCGAAGTCGCCATCGAAGCCTTCGCCAGGCTCGACGATCTCGCCGTGGCACCGCGATACATCATCGCGGGACAAACTCACCCGAAGGTCCTCGCCCACGAGGGTGAGCGCTACCGCGATTCGCTCAAGGCGCTCGCTGACAAACTGAATGTCAGCGACCGGGTGGTGTTCGATAGCCGCTATCGAACGATCACCGAGTTGAACACGTTGATCTGCGCATCCGACATTGTGTTGCTCCCCTACGAATCGCGCGAACAGGTGACGTCGGGCGTATTGGTGGAAGCGCTCGCGTCGGGCAAACCCGTCGTTGCCACCGCGTTCCCGCACGCTCGTGAGGTCCTCGCGTCGGGCGCGGGCATCGTCGTGCCGCACGATGCACCCGAAGCGATGGCGTCGGCTTTGCGATCGCTTCTGACCGACCCCAATCACTCAGCGGTCACCAGCGCACACGCCGAACGGATTGGCCGCGGACTGTTTTGGCCCGAGATCGGTCGGCGCTATCTCGCGCTCGCTCACCTCACAATCGCGACCGAGGCAGAGTCGAGCCAGCCGCTCCTTATGAACGCTGGCGCATGAGTTCCACCCGGGTCGCCCGGCGCGGATCCCACCACGCTGATCGTGTATTCACAGGTCGGCGAGTTACACGAGGTAATCGTCCGTAGGCCTCGGCGTTTGCCGCGCTCCAATGACGTAGTGCTCTAGCCGAGTGGTGAACAACGCATCACAATGGGTTTGCTCGGAACACAACCCAGATTGGAACCTCTGTATGTCGGATCCTGATGACCGCGATGATCAAGACGCCGCCGAAATGTTTGACGAAGAGGCTTTGGGCGGCGACGAAACGAACGAGACGCATCAGGAACTCATGGACCCGGACGAGGGCGGCGACGACAACGTCGCCGAACTCATAGGAACATTGGAAGAAGCCGAGGGTCCAATTTCGCCCGAGGATCGCGCCGTCCACCTTCAATAGGGTCCAGCGCGTCCGCGTTTCGAACCCGACGGCACACGATTCGGCGCTGTGTCCATCGCCCGACAGGACTCTCCAACGGTTCGCGAGTTGTGGATGAGAGCTGCGTGCAGACACGGACTTCGGCGTACTCATCGTACCCCTGTGTGTCAGGGTGTTGTGAGACCAGTGGTGGTGTTATCCGTTTGCGGGGCGAGTATGGATTTGATTGATTATGACGTTGCCGTCTGTTGTTGAAAATGGTGTGGATCTCGCGAGTCGACGATCGATGCACCGCC
>JBBRLC010000010.1:0-12661 GCA_038231595.1 Candidatus Nanopelagicales bacterium
AAGTTCCTTCGGCAGACGTGGCTTTCTGAGAGCCGCTCCGCGAGCCGCGTAAGGAAAGGCAAGACCGTCACACTCAGCGGACTGCTCCGGTACGCAAATGGAACGACCGTTGTCGGACTCGGGGGACAGTGGGTGAGTTTGCTGCGGCTGACCGCCGGTTCAAAGTCGTGGCGAGTTGTCGCGAGGGGGCACACCTCCTCGTCTGGGACGATCGCGTTGAAGGCGACGCAAACCCGCAAGTCCTACTACCGCTTGGTTTTTGCTGGCAACGATTCGAATTTCACGGCTCCCATAACTTCGGGGTCAGTAGTTGTGGGGGTGCGTTGATATGAAGCGACTGAATCGGCGCGGTCGTCGCTCGATCGCCTTCGTCACTGCACTCACGGCAAGTTCTGTTGCGCTGACGCTGGTTGCTCCTGGAGCCAACGCCATCACGATTCCGGTATGGCCGTCATCGGGCTATCTCCCGACGTGCAGTTTCACCCTGTTGGGGAGTCCGACGACGTTCTACGACAACACCAAAGCGCGAGTCGCCTCAGTGACGACGCCCGCTGCCCTCATCCGGGTTGGAAACACGCCGGTGATCGGACGTATCGATGTCAAAGCGATTGACACCTGCTCGGGTGTTCAATCGGTCGCAGTTGTGGTCCGATCACGTACGTCCACGTCCACGTCTGCGAATGCCGGATCCTTCTACCCGACGTCAACAAACATCTGGACCGGGACCTGGTCGATTGGCTTCCCCGTGGACGCGAGTCCGGGCCACTACGGGAACCTCCAGGTTGCGGCTGTGGGTGTGGTGGATCGATATCGCCAGTTCCAACTCGACTTGTCCAACAAGTGGGTCGGTTCGTTTACCCCGTCCGACCCCACCGATGACGTGTGGAGCGAACTTGCCAAGCCCCTCGTCATCAAGGCGTACCGCTTGACGACGTTGAGCGCCAATGCGACACCAGAACCGGTGCGTAAGGGTGCCACCGTGACGGTCAAGGGCGTCCTGAAGATGGCCAACGGCGTGAGCTACTCGCCGATTGTGGGCGCCCGGGTTTACCTGCAGCGTCGGTATACCGGGATCGCCACGTGGAGCAATGTGGCGTCGGCGGTTGCAAGGGCTTCGGGTGCGGTCGCGATCACGAACAAGCCGACCAAGAACGTGACCTATCGACTCGTCTATTTCGGCTCAGACACGATTCTGACTGCCCCGGTCACCTCGGGGGCTGACGCCGTCACCGTGCGGTGATGCCGCCGCGGCCCGTGTTGGGGTGTGGTGGAGCGATATGGAGTCGTGGTGTGCGTCACTATCGACGTACGATCGTTGAATGAGTTCCAACCCCCTGGCCGCAGTCGCATTTGTCAAAGGGCATGGAACCGGCAACGACTTCGTCCTGCTCCCAGATCCCGACGGACGCCTTGAACTGACCGCTGAGTTTGCGCGCGCGCTGTGTGATCGTCGATTCGGAGTCGGCGGCGACGGCGCAATTCGGATCGTGCGCACGTCGGCGGCACCTGAGGCCGAGGAATACGTCGGTCAGGCCGAGTTCTTTATGGACTACCGCAATTCCGATGGATCCATATCGGAGATGTGCGGCAATGGGGCACGAGTTTTTGCCCGCTACCTCGTCGAGTCAGGCCTCGTCGGCTCGAGGGCGGCTGAGTCGAATGCCTTGACGTTCGCGACTCGTGCGGGAGTGCTGTCCGCGGTCGTGCATGACTCGACGTTCGTGCCTGCTCGCATCGACCAGGTCGGCGCGCATGGATGGGTCGCAGTCGCCATGGGCCCGACTCGACGGACGCCCGAGAGCGACACCGCCGTACGCCACGGCGCGCGCGATTGGCGTGGACGTGGAGTGTGGGCGCCGAACCCGCACGTTGTCGTGATGGTCGGTAACCTCAATGACATTGGCAGTCTTGAGGTCAGCCCCACAGTCGACGAGACCACCTTCCCCGACGGTGCCAACGTCGAATTCGTACAAGACGTGGGCGAGCACCACGTGGCGATGCGAGTTCATGAGCGAGGCTCCGGCGAAACGCTGTCGTGCGGGACCGGTGCAGTCGCGGTGGCAGTCGCAGTCGCCGAGCGCGATGGTGTGACGGGACCGAAGACGTACCGCGTTGATGTGCCCGGCGGTGCGCTCCTCGTCGAGATGGATGAGAAGGGCAACACGACGCTGAGCGGACCGACTGAGTTTGTCGCCACCGGGGAGCTCAGTCAGTCGTGGCTGGCCACTCGCGGACTGCGCATCCACGAGCTCGTTGACTCATCGCCACACGGGGGTGACCACTCATGAGCGTTCCGGGATTTGAAACAGTCGGTGAGCGCGATCGCCAAGATCGCGCCGCGCTGCGACGCGTACCCGGTTTGGGCACCGAGCTACGGGACGTCACCGAAGTTGAGTATCGACAGGTACGGTTGGAACAAGTCGTGCTTGTCGGCGTATGGACAGAAGGCACCCTGAGGGACGCGACGAGATCGCTGGAAGAACTCGCGCGACTCGCGGAAACCGCTGGTGCACTGGTGCTTGATGGCTTGGTGCAGCGCAGAGACGTACCCGATCCGGCGACGTACATCGGGTCAGGCAAGGTACGCGAACTCAAAGAAATCATTGACGCCACCGACGCAGACACCGTGATTTGCGATGGAGAGTTATCACCGAGCCAGCTCCGCAAGTTGGAAGACAAACTCAAGGTCAAAGTCGTTGACCGAACCTGGCTGATTCTCGACATCTTCGCCGCGCACGCGCGAAGTCGCGAAGGCAAGGCACAAGTGTCGCTCGCGCAGATGCAGTACCTGATGCCACGTCTCCGTGGATGGGGTGAGTCGCTGTCGCGTCAGGCCGGTGGTGCCGGTGGCGGTGCTGGTGGCGGCGTGGGCACACGTGGCCCCGGCGAAACCAAGATCGAGACCGATCGCCGCCGCATTCGCGAACAGGTGTCTCGCCTGCGACGCGAGATCAAGGAGATGGGCAAGGCGCGTACCACTCAGCGCGCATCGCGCCGCCGACAAGGTGTGCCGTCGGTGGCAATCGTCGGCTACACCAACGCGGGCAAGTCGTCCCTGCTCAATAGTTTGACCGGCGCTGGCGTGCTCGTTGAGGACGCGCTCTTCGCGACGCTGGATCCCACCGTGCGCAAGGCGCGCACGCCACACGGCCGCGACTACACGTTGGCCGACACGGTTGGCTTCGTACGACACCTCCCACACCAACTCGTCGACGCATTCCGTTCGACGTTGGAGGAGGCGTCCGATGCTGACCTGTTGATCCATGTTGTCGATGCATCCGATGAGGAACCCGAAGCACAGATGACCGCCGTACGGGCGGTACTGGCCGAAATCGATGCTGGTTCGATTCGTGAACTGGTCGTGGTCAATAAGGCCGACGTTGCCGAACCTGATGTGCTCGCACGACTGCGCCGCCGCGAGCCGCATGCAGTTGTGGTGTCCACGCGAACCAGCGAGGGGATCGATGATCTCGTCGCCGCCATCGAGGAGGCGTTGCCTCGACCTACGATCGCGGTCAAGGTGGTGATCCCCTACGAGCGAGGGGATCTGGTGGCGCGCATTCATCGCGATGGGGACGTCAAGACGAGCACCCACGTGGGCACCGGCACCGCGATGACGGCCTTGGTTCCCCCAGCCCTAGCCCCCGCTCTCACCCCCTACCTCGCCAACTAGCTCGCATTCCCCGTGGCGATGCGAGCGACGAGCGCGTGCGTCAGGCGTACGAGGTCAGCCGGATCGAGCTCGATCTCCAATCCCCGCCGCCCGGCTGACACAAAAACCGTCGAGTACGCCGAAGCCGACTCATCGAGGATGGTGGGCAAGACGGTCTTCTGGCCGAGCGGACTGATTCCACCGAGGACGTAGCCAGTCGCCCGCGTCGCTGCCGCGGGGTCGGCCATCTCTGCGCGCTTCGTGCCCAAAGCCGCGGCGACAGCCTTGAGGCTCAGCGACGAATCAACGGGTACGACACCGATCGCGAGCCCCGAGTCGATCTTCACGACCAACGTCTTGAAAACGCGCGACGTCGAAACCCCAAGAGCCTCAGCCGCTTCAAGCCCATAGGAGGTGGCAGTTGGGTCGTGTACGTAGGAGTGCAGCGTGTACGCCACTCCGGACGACGCGGCCAACACCGTCGCGGGAGTCCCCGCTCCGCCTGCTGCGCGCGACTTCTTCGCCATCGACGCGGGGGTCAGTTCGGATAGATCGGCTGATGAAATAACTCAACCGCAGGCACCGCGCCGAGAGCGCGGACGATCGTGATCTCACGCGACAACAACGCCAACTCGGCACGTAATCGCGACGTTGTGTCCGGCGTCTCCAACAGGGCCTGTCGTTGCGGCAGGTCCGCGATGATTGCCGCCGATACCAAGTACGACAACACCGTCGGATCGTCGGGCAATCCGTGCGCCGACATCTCCAACGCTGCGATCGCTGCGACATCGTCACTCAGGTCAGCCCCGACGAGCGCTCCCCGATAGCGCGCAAATGCGCGTACGACCGAGGGCGCCAACACCGCGGCTGCGTCACCCTCGCGTTCGCCGATGTATTCGATGTAGCCCTGCAAGTACGGCAACGACTCGTCGATGTCGTGGAGACGAAAGCGCTGCGTTCCGACTGTGGTGATATCGAAGCCGCCGCTCTCCGACTCCGCGTGCTCCATCAGCGCTGCAACGGTTCCGACCTCGTAAACGGCGTCAACACCGTGGGCATCCACTTCACGCCCCGTGTGAATTGCGATGATCCCGAAGACTTGCTCTTCGGATTCCAGCAAGTTCGCGATCATCAACCGATAGCGGTCTTCAAAAATGTGCAGGGGCATCACAAGTCCGGGAACGAGCACGGTTCGCAACGGGAAGAGGGGGATCACGTCGCGAGTCCCCGGCTCATGTCGTCCGGACTCCGCCTCGTGGCCAGAACCAGGTGCCGATGTCATGGGATTGAGCCTAGATGCTGACGTGGCCCGACTCCGAAGATGTCCGGGCTCGCGAATGCTTAACTCTGGGTCGATTGCCACGCTGGGCGGAGGTCGTCAAGCCCGCAGGTGGGGATCGAAATTTCCCCTTCTCTAGACTTGGGCCATGATTCGGCGGTTGGACCTTCGAGGGTCGTCCCACGGCCCGGGTGCTGTATTGCCGCGCGCCGCGCTTGATGTTGAGGCCGCTCTCGACACCGTCCGCCCGATCGTGGCCGATGTACGGGATCGTGGCGAGGCAGCCGTCTTCGAGTGGTCCGAGCGTCTTGACGGCGTACGGCCGCCAGCATTACGTGTCCCCGCCGATGTCATCGCCGCGGCTGAAGCGGCGCTCGATCCGGTCGTGAAGGACGCATTGCTCGAATCGATCCGTCGCGCGCGGCTCGTTCACGAGGACCAGCGCCGGACGGACACCACGACGCAGGTCGCCCGTGGCGGATCGGTCACCGAGCGGAGGCTCACGGTTGAGCGAGTCCGCCTCTATTACCCCGGCGGACGGGCCGTCAATCCGAGCAGCGTCGTCATGAACGTCGTCCCAGCCCAAGTCGCCGGTGTCGTATCGATCGCAATCGCCAGCCCGCCGCAAAAGGACTTCGGCGGTTGGCCGCACCCCACAATCCTTGCGGCCTGCTCGATCCTCGGCGTTGATGAGGTGTACGCCGTCGGGGGAGCGCAAGCGGTCGCGCTGTTCGCTTACGGAACCCACCCCGACAGCGAGAACTATGTACGACCCGTGGTCATGGTCACCGGTCCCGGCAACATCTTCGTGACCGCCGCCAAGCGGCTGCTCAAAGGCACCATCGGTATCGATTCCGAAGCTGGTCCCACCGAGATCGCGATCCTTGCCGATGACAGCGCAGACGCCGCCTTCGTCGCCGCGGACCTCATCAGCCAAGCCGAGCACGACGTGATCGCCGCCTCAGTATTGGTGACGACCTCCGCGGCACTCGCGGACGCGGTCAACGCCGAGCTAGAAGTGCAGGTCGCGGCCACCAAACACGTCGAGCGCATCACCGAAGCACTCGCGGGTCAGCAAAGCGGCATCGTCATCGTCGACGACATCGACGCGGGGTTGCGAGTTGTTGATGCGTACGCCGCCGAGCATCTCGAAATTCACACCCACAATGCCCGCGAGGTCGCGATGCGCGTAAACAACGCGGGCGCCATCTTCATTGGTCCGTGGGCTCCAGTTTCGCTTGGCGACTACTGCGCGGGATCGAATCACGTGCTACCAACAGGTGGGTGCGCGTGTCACTCGTCGGGCTTGTCCGTCCAGACGTTCTTGCGTGGCGTCCACGTCATCGACTACGACGAATCGGCGCTGCGCGATGTCGCCGATCACGTGGTCGCACTTGCCAACGCCGAGGACTTACCGGGTCACGCCGCTGCCGTGACGGTTCGCTTCCGGGGTCAGTGACGTGGGGGACACCGCCCGCCTCCCCGTCCGCGACGATCTGCGAGGCAAATCGCCATACGGTGCGCCGCAAGTCGACGTGCCAATTCGCTTGAATACCAACGAGAATCCGCACGGACCTTCCCCCGCATTGATCGCCCGCATCGCAACTGACGTCGCGGCTGCTTCGGTTAAATTGAATCGCTACCCCGACCGCGATGCTGTTGAATTGCGACGCGAGTTGGGTGCGTATCTGAGGCGCTCCACCGGCGTACGCCTGGACCACACTCAGGTATGGGCAGCGAACGGAAGCAACGAAGTCCTTCAAGAGGTCTTGCAGACATTTGGTGGACCAGGTAGAACCGCGCTGGGTTTCGGGCCGACGTACTCGATGCACGCGCTCATTAGTCGCGGCACTGGGACGACGTACGCCGAACGACCACGACGGGCCGACTTCACTATCGACGTAGACGATGCCGTCACGTCGATCGAGAAGCAACGCCCCGATGTCGTCTTCGTCTGCTCACCCAACAACCCCACCGCAACCGCCGTGGATGCGTCAGCCATTGAAGCGATCTACGAGTCAGCCACCGCGACGGATCGAGGCATCGTGGTCGTCGACGAGGCGTACGCCGAATTCAGCCATTACGAGTCCGCATTGATGTTGCTCCAAGGCAGACCACGATTGTTGGTCACTCGAACGATGAGCAAGGCATTCGCGTTCGCCGGCGCGCGAGTGGGCTACGTCGCCGCCGATGCTGACGTGATTGACGCGTTGCAACTCGTGCGGCTGCCGTACCACCTCTCGGCCATCACTCAGGCAGCCGCCCGTGCCGCGCTCGCACACGTTGATGACCTACTCAGCACGGTGAATGCGGTGAAGGCCCAGCGCGATCGGCTCGTCCGCGAGATCGCGGCGTTGGGTTGTGAGGTCGTCGAGAGCGACGCGAACTTCGTGCTGTTCGGCGGTTTTCCGGCGCCTTTTGGCAACGATCAGGGCGCGGTGTGGAAGGGACTCGTCGAACACGGCGTGCTCGTGCGCGATGTGGGTCTCGAGGGATGGCTGCGGGTCACTGCCGGGACTGAGGATGAAGTCACGGCATTCTTGTCGGCACTGGACATGGTCTTGACGACCGCGACGAAGGAGAGCGCATGAGTCGGTACGCGAAGGTCACGCGCACCACGAAAGAGAGCGACGTCTTCGTCGAACTCGAGATCGATGGCATTGGGACGACCGAGATCGATACAGGTGTCCCGTTCTATGACCACATGTTGACGCAACTTGGCAAGCACGCCGGCTTCGATCTGACCGTTCACACCAAGGGCGATCTCCACATTGACGCGCACCACACCGTCGAAGACACCGCACTCGCCGTCGGCCAAGCGCTGCGAGAAGCGTTGGGGGACAAGTCAGGCATCCGTCGTTTCGGCAATGCGCTCGTACCGCTCGATGAGACGTTGGTGCAAGCGGCCGTGGATCTGTCTGGTCGGCCGTACGTCGTGCACACCGAGCCCGAACTCGTCGAGTTGATTGGCAGCTACGACACAACCTTGACGCGTCACATCTGGGAGTCGATCGTCGCGACGTCGCAGATTTGCCTGCACGTCAACGTGATCAGCGGCCGCAACGCGCACCACATTGTGGAAGCGCAATTCAAAGCCGTTGCCCGTGCGCTTCGCGATGCTGTTGCACTCGATAGTCGTGTGGTTGGGATTCCGTCGACCAAGGGATCGTTGTAGGTCGATGGCTGCATCGATCGCCTTGGTGTTTCTCGCCGGCCTGCTCATCGGAGGTTGCTACACGTTCGTTAGGGGCAAACGAATCGTGCCTGCGATCATTCTTGGCGTTGCGGCCGCCGCATCACTCGTGGGCGCCGTGCTCTGGGCACCACAGTGAGCGTACCTCGCGTCGTCGTGCTCGATTACGGGTCAGGAAACCTGCTCTCGGCTGAGCGCGCACTTGTACGCGCGGGAGCCGACGTGGTGGTCAGCGCAGATCCCGACGCTGCCACCAACTGCGATGGGTTAGTCGTTCCTGGGGTCGGGGCGTTCGCGGCCTGCATGGGAGGGCTGCGTCGAGTAGGCGCTGCCGAGATCGTGAGCGACCGGCTCACTGCTGGACGCGCGGTCCTCGGAATCTGCGTCGGCATGCAGGTGCTCTTCGACCGCGGTGAAGAACACGCTGTTGTCACCGAAGGTTTTGGCGAATGGCCAGGGATCGTCGATTCGTTGCGCGCACAGGTGCTTCCGCACATGGGATGGAACACCGTTGACCCGCCCGATGACTCTGCATTGTTTGCCGGGGTAGGTGATCAACGCTTCTATTTCGTCCACTCCTACGCCGCCCGTACTTGGTCCCTCAACGGCAAAAATGCCTCGAGCTCACGGGAATCCAGCGCTTCTCGCCCGCCGAGGGTGACCTGGGCAACTCACGGAGAACCGTTCGTGGCCGCGGTCGAGAACGGCCCGTTGTCGGCGACCCAATTCCACCCCGAGAAATCCGGCGATGCCGGCATCACTCTGCTCCAGAACTGGCTCGTCTCCCTCACCTGAATTGTCACCTGAATTGTCGGAGGGTCTCATTAGTGTCTGGGGCAGTAAGAGCAAGAAAATTGCGAAGAGATGAATTGCCGGCGTGTTGTTTCAGGGAGATGTTTGAGCACGTCACTAAGATTGGGTCTACGAGTTCGAGATCCGGGTTATTTCTCCTAGAGAGTGTGCCCGAGAGCAACAACCAAGCGCGGGAATCCAGTTTCTCAACATCTGATTCTGAGACCCCAGAGCAGTTGAGCCGGTACGAAATCGGCGTTCACGCGGCGTTCCAACGCCAGAGCCCACGAAGCGAATCGAACTCATCGGTTGATCTCTGGGTGGGAGTACGCGCGCGTGTGATCAGGTTCGAGTGGGGTCGGTGGGGAACAACCCCGCCGACGTACTCGGCTGCTTACACGCCGTCCTCGATGAGCTCGCTGCGATGGATCCCGTCGCGTTGAGCGATGAGCAGCGCCTCGACGCTCTGCGGTCAGTGATGTCGGCCGCGAACCAGCTCACTGCCGCTACCGCCCGGATCTCGCTGGCGGTGGATCGATCCACGCAGTGGGCAGCCGACGGCGCACGGTCGTCGAGTTCGTGGATATCGAGACGAACCAACAGCGACGCGAGCACCGCGCGCCAAGACATCCACATCGCGTCTCTGCTCCGCGACGATCTACCGGCGTTTGACCGAGCGGTCACCGCGGGGACCGTCAGTTGGGCTCACGTACGGGTCGTCTCCGCCTTCATCGGATCGAAACCTGAGCGACGTGAAGCAGTCGTGCAGGCCGAAGACATCCTGCTTGCGCTCGCCAAGCGGGTTGAGCCAAGTCGGATGTGGCCGGCGCTGCGCCGGATCGCAGCAGCCGTCGATCGCGACGTCACCAACGGCGAGTGCCCGGCGGACAAACGATTCTTCGTCCTGTCGCGCACCCTTGATGGCTACCACTTGACCGGTTGGGTCGATCTGGTCGATGGATCGCTGCTGCGCCAAACGCTGCGCGCGATCGTCGACTCGTCCCATCGCCGTGGCATCGAAGGTCCGCACGCAATCCCGGGTGAGGTGGCCGATGACGAAGTGGCTTCGGATGAGCGAACAAACGCGACGCGCACCCTGGATGCCTTGATGTTCATGGCTGAGAAGTACGCCTCCGCGAGCTTCCCACCTCCGGGGGCTTCAGACCCCACGTCGCCGTCAGCATCCGCGCCGATGAGCTGGGTCAGTTCGCCGATGCGCACCTTCATGGCACGGGCGGGCGTCGCGAACCAATCAGCGGTCGTACTGCGGAGCGGATCACGTGCGACTCAACGGTTTCCCGCGTGCTGCTCAACTCCGAGGACGTACCGGTCGCCGTCGGACGTGCGACTCGAGCAATCGTGCCAGCCCTGCGACTCCTCCTGCGCGAGCGTGACGACGGGTGTCGGTTCGCCGACTGCGACGCGCCCGCAGATTGGTGCGATGGGCACCACATCGAGCATTGGGTGCATCACGGCGAGACCAGCCCGCAGAACTGCGCGCTCTTCTGCAAACATCACCACCGATGTCTGCACGAAGGTGGGTTCACGGTGCGAGGCGACCCCAATAGTGCACTGGAAACTCGAAGACCCGACGGAGGTCTCGTTGGCACGACGTACCCGCGCGGATACTTGACCGGGTTAAGTCCCTAGGGTGTCCGGCATGGCTGAATACCTTGAGTTGCTGCCCGCTGTTGACGTTGCCGACGGCCACGCCGTACGGCTGGTCCAAGGCGCGGCGGAAAGCGAAACTACCTACGGGGATCCACTCGCCGCTGCGCTTCAATGGCAAAGCGACGGGGCCGAATGGGTCCATCTCGTCGACCTGGACGCGGCCTTTGGCCGCGGAGCAAACCGAGAACTACTCGCCCAGATAGTCGGTGCACTCGACATCCAAGTCGAACTCAGCGGCGGGATCCGCGACGACGAATCGTTAGCAGCGGCGCTGGCGACTGGCTGTACACGAGTCAACCTCGGCACTGCGGCGCTCGAAAAGCCCGAGTGGTGCGCGCAGGTGATCGCCGAGCACGGCGATCGGATCGCTGTCGGTCTCGACGTACGCGGTCACACCCTCTCCGCGCGCGGTTGGACCCAAGAAGGTGGCGATCTGTTGGAGGTGCTCGAGCGACTCAATTCCGAAGGCTGCGCGCGCTACGTCGTGACCGATGTCGACAAAGACGGCACCTTGACCGGTCCGAATTTGCACCTCCTGCGTGAGGTGTGTGCGGCCACCGACAAGCCGGTCGTGGCTTCGGGCGGGGTGGGGAGCCTCGAGGACCTGCACTCCATCGCTGAACTCATCCACATCGGTGTCGAAGGAGCGATCATCGGCAAGGCGTTGTACGCCGCGGAGTTCACCCTCCCGGAAGCCCTTGCCGCCGTAGCCCCACGCCGAAACTTCATGTGACGCTCACGTGGCCGTTGCTGTTCGGGTGATCCCGTGCCTCGACGTCGATGCAGGACGAGTCGTCAAAGGCGTGAACTTCGTCGGCTTGCGAGACGCGGGGGACCCGGTTGAGTTGGCCCGCGCCTACGACGCTGAAGGCGCCGACGAACTCGTGTTCCTCGACATCACCGCAAGCAGCGGAGCCCGGTCGACGATGTACGACGTCGTGCGCCGTACCGCCGAACAAGTGTTCATCCCGCTCACCGTGGGCGGGGGAGTACGCACCGTCGACGATTTTGATCGCCTGCTGCGCAATGGCGCTGACAAAGTAGGCGTGAATACCGCCGCGATCGCGCGCCCGGAGTTGTTGGTCGAAGCCGCGCAAC
This sequence comes from Candidatus Nanopelagicales bacterium, assembly GCA_038231595.1. Taxonomy (GTDB): domain Bacteria; phylum Actinomycetota; class Actinomycetes; order S36-B12; family JBBRLC01; genus JBBRLC01. Next base: position 11,686 of record JBBRLC010000010.1, read on the forward strand.
GATTTGGTTCACAATGCGTGGTTCTTTCTGTTGATGCGCGGCGATGCACGGGAGACACCGTCACCGACTCCGGAGTCGAAGTCACCACGCACGGAGGACGGACGGGCACCGGTATCGACGCAGTTGCGTGGGCCGCACACGGGGCCACACTCGGTGCCGGCGAGATCTTGCTCAACTCAATGGATGCCGACGGGACGAAGGACGGTTTCGATCTCGAGCTGATCCGGCTTGTGCGCTCGGTGGTGGCGGTGCCGTTGATCGCCAGCGGTGGCGCTGGCAAAGTAGGCGACTTTCCGCAGGCGGTCGACGCCGGCGCTGATGCAGTACTAGCCGCGAGCGTCTTCCACTTCGGCGACTTGCGCATCGCCGACGTCAAAGCCGCGCTGCGCGACTCGGACCACCTAGTCCGGACCACCTAGTTCGCTAGAAGCCTGACTTCACGCTGTTGAAGGCGACGATGTCTTCGGCTGCGCCGGTGATCTCAACGTGACATTCCTTGCGACCGTAAGCGCGAAGCGCCAACTCGAGTGGCTCGCCAGTCAAGGTGACCGATCCGCGGCCCGCGGAGGCTTCTTTCGAAACGTGCGTTGAGCCATCCGGTCGCGCAAGAATCACGCCCACTTCAACGTTTCGAAAGAGGCGACCGAATTTCGCCAGCCGAGCCCAGATGTCTTCCACGAAGTCTGAATCCAACTCGCGCGGGGTCCAACCGGGCTCGGCGCGGCGTACATCCTCGTGGTGGATCACGAATTCCAACGTGTTGGCCGCGCCGTCGACCGACGCGATGCGCATCATCGAGGTACGCGGCGGGCCGGTGCGGACCTTCTCGATCAAGGTCGGCCACTCAAGGCGGGCCTTCTTGTCTTGCACGTGCTTCGTCCAACCCTTCAGCGGTGAGACGAACGCCCCGATGCTGGCGTCGAGGCGACCCTCCCGAATGACCAAGTGGGCTGCCAGATCGCGGGTTGCCCACCCC
>JBBRLC010000011.1:0-12473 GCA_038231595.1 Candidatus Nanopelagicales bacterium
CACCGCAAGCAGCACCACCACAACCGAAGAGTAGCAGCCAAGGGTGGCACCGAAGTGACCTTCGGCGACTGGGGGCTTCAGGCTGTCGAGTCGGCGTACGTGACCAACCGTCAGATCGAGGCCGCGCGTATTGCGATGACTCGACACATCAAGCGTGGTGGCAAGGTCTGGATCAACATCTACCCTGACCGCCCGCTGACCAAGAAGCCCGCTGAGACTCGGATGGGTTCCGGTAAGGGCTCGCCCGAGTGGTGGGTGGCCAACGTCAAGCCGGGTCGCGTGATGTTCGAACTCAGCTACCCGAGCGAGAAGGTAGCGCAGGAAGCGTTGTCACGCGCGGCGCACAAGCTTCCAATGAAGTGCCGCATTGTGCGGCGCGAGGTAGGTGGTATCTGATGGCCATTGGTACAGCAACAGGTGAACTGCGGCTCCTTGATGACGCCGAGTTGGCGGACAAGTTGCGTGAAGGCAAGGAGGAGCTCTTCAACCTCCGCTTTCAAGCTGCGACCGGTCAGTTGGAAAGCCACGGTCGACTTCGGGCGGTCAAGACAGACATCGCCCGTATTTACACGATCATGCGTGAGCGCGAGCTCGGGATCACCCCAAATGAGGGTGGCACGGCATGAGCACGCAGGAGAACAACGTGACTGAAGACAAGCGCGGCTTCCGCAAGGTGCGTGAAGGGCTCGTCGTGAGCGACAAGATGGATAAGACCGTCGTCGTCGCTGTCGAAGACCGCTTCAAGCACCCCCTCTACGGCAAGGTCGTTCGCCGTACGAGCAAGTTGAAGGCCCATGACGAAGGCAACGCCGCCGGCATTGGCGACCGAGTGCTGCTCATGGAGACCCGCCCGCTGTCAGCGACAAAGCGCTGGCGCGTGGTGGAGATCCTCGAGAAGGCGAAGTAGGGGCGGGAGACCACAGTGATCCAGCAGGAGTCGCGACTACGTGTCGCCGACAACACCGGTGCCAAGGAAATCTTGTGCATCCGTGTTCTCGGTGGCTCGGGTCGTCGGTACGCCGGAATTGGCGACGTCATTGTCGCCACGGTTAAAGACGCGATCCCCGGCGGTGGTGTGAAGAAGGGTGAGGTGGTCAAGGCCGTCATCGTTCGCACCACCAAGGAGCGTCGTCGCGTTGACGGTTCCTACATTCGTTTCGATGAGAACGCAGCGGTGATCCTCAAGGCCGACGGTGAGCCCCGCGGGACTCGCATCTTCGGTCCAGTTGGTCGCGAACTGCGTGAGAAGAAGTTCATGAAGATTATTTCGCTTGCGCCGGAGGTGCTGTGATGGCCGGGGCTCACATTCGCAAGGGCGACACCGTCCAGGTCATCACTGGCAAGGACAAGGGCGTCAAGGGCAAGGTCATCCAGGTACTTCCTGAGGCCGACCGTGTGCTTGTCGAGGGTGTCAACCGAGTCAAGAAGCACACCAAGATCGGCGAAACGATTCGCGGCGCCAAGTCCGGCGGAATCGTGACCCAAGAGGCGCCCATCCACGTCTCCAATGTCATGTTGGTCAACGAAGACGGCAAAGCCACTCGGGTTGGCTTCCGCAAGGAGACCGTTGAGAAGAGTCGCTCCGACGGCACTGCGTACGAGGGTGAGCGCAGCGTACGAGTCGGCAAGCGCACCGGTAAGGACATCTGATGACTTCCACCACTCAAGGTCGCGTGGCCGCGCGGCTCAAGACGCGTTACCGCGACGAGATCGTGCCCGCCCTCCAGTTGGAGTTCGGCCACGCCACCGTGATGCAGGTGCCCGGACTGGCCAAGATCGTGGTCAACATGGGTGTCGGCGAAGCAGCGCGCGACTCGAAGCTGATCGAAGGCGCCGTACGCGACTTGGCCACCATCACCGGCCAGAAGCCGCAGGTCACCAAGGCGCGCAAGTCAATCGCGCAGTTCAAGTTACGTGAAGGCATGCCGATCGGCGCACACGTCACCCTCCGGGGAGACCGCATGTGGGAGTTCCTCGACCGACTTTTGTCGATCGCGCTGCCGCGCATCCGCGACTTCCGGGGGTTGTCACCGCGCCAGTTCGATGGCCGCGGCAACTACACCTTCGGGCTGAACGAGCAGTCGATGTTCCACGAGATCGATCAAGACTCAATTGATCGAGTTCGTGGCATGGACATCACTGTCGTTACCACCGCAACCAACGACGAGGAAGGGCGAGCGCTTCTGAAGATGCTCGGCTTCCCGTTCAAGGAGTCCTGACCGATGGCCAAGACCGCTCTCAAAAACAAAGCAGCCGCGAAGCCGAAGTTCAAGGTTCGTGGTTACACCCGCTGTAACCGTTGCGGTCGCCCGCATTCGGTCTACCGCAAGTTCGGTTTGTGCCGCATCTGCCTTCGCGAGATGGCTCACCGCGGCGAACTACCAGGCGTCACCAAGAGCTCCTGGTAGATCCACTACCCCGAAGGTCCCGCACGCGCGATGCGTCGGGATACCACGGAGAGAAAGAGGCCCGCTGGCCATGACCATGACCGATCCGATTGCAGACATGCTCACTCGTCTGCGCAACGCTAACTCGGCGTACCACGAGACGACCTCGATGCCGCACTCGAAGATCAAGGTGAACATTGCCGAGATCCTCAAGCGTGAGGGCTACATCGCTGGGTTTGTTATCGAAGACGCCGACGTTGGCAAAACGTTGCGCTTGGACCTGAAGTTTGGGCCTAGCCGTGAGCGCTCCATTGCCGGTATCCGCCGCGTCTCGAAGCCGGGACTGCGTGTGTACGCAAAGAGCACGTCACTTCCGCGCGTCCTCGGCGGCCTCGGCGTGGCCATCATCTCGACGTCAACGGGCTTGCTCACCGACCGTCAGTGCGCAAAGAAGGGCGTAGGTGGAGAAGTCCTCGCCTACGTCTGGTAGGCGGGAGGGAACCATGTCACGTATTGGCCGTCTCCCCATCACGATCCCAGCAGGTGTGGACGTTGCGATCGATGGTCGCAATCTCACCGTGAAGGGCCCCAAAGGCACCTTGACTCACACTGTGGTCGAACCCATCGCCGTCGAGCGCGCTGACGATGGCACCTTGTCGGTCACACGTCCCGACGATGAGCGCGACAGCCGCTCTCGCCATGGGCTTACTCGCACACTTGTCGCCAACATGGTAATTGGTGTCACCGAGGGCTACACGAAGGCACTGGAAATTCAGGGCACCGGTTATCGCGTCGTTGCCAAGGGTCAGGATCTCGAGTTTGCCCTCGGCTTCAGCCACCCGGTCTTGATCAATGCGCCGGAGGGCATCTCCTTCGTCGTCGAAACGCCCACAAAGTTCAGCGTCTCGGGCATTGACAAGCAAAAGGTCGGCGAAGTCGCCGCCAGCATTCGCAAACTCCGCAAACCCGACCCATACAAGGGCAAGGGCGTGCGTTACGCGGGCGAAGTCGTGCGTCGCAAGGCCGGAAAGGCTGGTAAGTAGTCATGTCCGTCATCGTCAAGCTCGGTTCGGGCAACAAGAAGGCTGTCGCTCGCAAGCGTCGCCACACACGCGTACGCAAGAAGGTCACTGGGACTGCGGTTCGTCCGCGCCTGGTAGTCACGCGATCCTCGCGCCACATCTTGGCGCAGGTCGTTGATGACTTTGCCGGTCACACGCTCGCGTCTGCTTCCACGATGGAAGACGACGTACGCGCATTGACCGGGGACAAGACGGCCAAGGCGCGCGAGGTGGGCAAGCTCGTCGCTTCCCGCGCGTCTCAGGCAGGCATTGAGGCTGTGGTCTTCGACCGCGGCGGTAACCGGTACACGGGTCGGGTTGCGGCGCTCGCTGATGGCGCGCGCGAATCTGGCCTGGCGTTCTGACGCTCACGGACGAAGAGGGAAGAGGTACAACTCATGGCTGCAGCCCAGCGCCGCGGTAGTGGCGCCGGCGGCAACGAACGGCGTGACCGTAAAGACGGTCGCGGCGGTCAGGCCGAGAAAAGCGCTTTTGTTGAACGCGTTGTCGCGATCAACCGTGTGTCGAAGGTCGTCAAGGGTGGCCGTCGGTTCAGCTTCACGGCACTTGTTGTGGTGGGCGACGGCGACGGAACCGTTGGTGTCGGTTACGGCAAGGCGAAGGAAGTTCCCGCCGCGATCGCCAAGGGTGTTGAGGAAGCGAAGAAGTCCTTCTTCAAGGTCCCGAGGATCCAGGGCACGATTCCTCACCCCGTTCGGGGTGAGCGGGCCGCTGGAATCGTGATGCTGCGACCAGCTGCGCCGGGTACCGGTGTCATCGCTGGTGGTCCGGTGCGCGCTGTACTGGAGTGCGCCGGAATTCACGACATACTGAGCAAGTCGTTGGGCTCGGACAACGCGATCAACGTCGTGCACGCAACGGTGGCTGCGCTGCAGTTGCTCGAGCGTCCGGAGGCCGTGGCTGCTCGTCGAGGACTTCCGCTCGAAGATGTTGCGCCGGCAGCAATGTTGCGTGCCCAGGCCGCAGGGATCGGTGGATGATGGGTCAGCTCAGAGTCACCCAGACTCGTTCCGGGATCGGTGGCAAACAGAACCAGCGCGACTCGTTGCGTTCATTGGGCTTGAAGCGGATCGGCCATGTTGTGGTCAAAGAAGATCGCCCCGAATTCCGCGGCATGCTCAACGTCGTGTCGCACCTTGTCAAGGTTGAGGAGGTCGACTGACATGACTCTCAAGGTCCATCACTTGCGCCCTGCGCCTGGTGCCAAGACGATCAAGACCCGCGTGGGTCGAGGCGAAGGCTCTAAGGGAAAGACTGCCGGTCGCGGTACGAAGGGTACGAAGGCCCGCTACCAGGTGCCAGCCCGTTTCGAGGGCGGCCAGATGCCTTTGCACATGCGTCTGCCGAAACTCAAGGGCTTCACCAACCCCAACCGGGTCGAGTTCCAGGTCGTGAACGTTGCCGCCCTCGCGAAGCTCTTCCCGCAGGGAGGCGCCGTCGCCATCACCGACATGGTCAAGGCCGGGGCTGTCCGTAAGGGCGAGCCGGTCAAGGTGCTCGGCAACGGCGACCTCAGCGTTGCGCTGCAAATAACGGCCAACAAGTTTTCCGACTCCGCGACGGCGAAGATCACCGCCGCGGGTGGCACGACTACGGTTATCTGATCATTTCTTTGCTGACCTGATTGGCTTAACTACCGTACGTTCAACCCGGTCACGGCCCCGAAAGGGACCGTGACCGGACTGTTAGGCTCGACGCCGTACGCCAACTGGCGTGTTAGTCGAGACGACCCTGACCCCGCTCCCGCGGGGGTCGCCGTCGCCCGGGAGGAACTGTGCTCAGCGCTTTTGCGTCGGCGTTTCGTACGCCCGACCTGCGCAAGAAGTTGCTCTTCACCCTGGCGATCATCGCGATCTTCCGCTTCGGTTCTGTTCTTCCGACTCCGGGTGTCGACTACACCGCAATTCAACGGTGTGTTGATGTGGTCCAAGGCAATTCGCTCTACGGGTTGATCAACCTCTTCAGCGGTGGCGCACTCCTGCAGTTGTCCGTTTTCGCGCTCGGGATCATGCCGTACATCACGGCGAGCATCATCATTCAGTTGCTCACAGTGGTGATCCCGCGTCTCGAAACCTTGAAGAAGGAAGGTCAGGGCGGCCAGGCGAAGATCACCCAGATCACTCGCTATCTCACCGTTGGCTTGGCGATTCTGCAGGCAACCGCGATCGTTTCTTTGGCGCGGTCGCCGGGTCGACTCTTTCAGGGATGTAACGAGCAACTCGTACCCAATCAGTCACTTGGCCTGATCATCACGATGATCGTGGTCATCACCGCGGGTACGGCCATGATCATGTGGTTGGCCGAACTGATCACCGACCGCGGCGTCGGCAATGGCATGTCGCTGCTGATCTTCACCTCGATCATCGCGTCGTTCCCGGGCCAGTTGGCGACCATCAATACCGTCGACGGCACGGTTACCTTGCTTCTCACCGTGGCAGTGGGACTTGTCATCATCACCGGTGTCGTTTTCGTTGAGCAGGCTCAGCGACGGATCCCGGTTCAGTATGCGAAGCGAATGGTCGGCCGCCGAATGTACGGCGGCACGTCGACCTACATTCCGCTCAAGGTCAACATGGCTGGTGTCATCCCGGTCATCTTCGCGTCGTCGCTGCTTTACATCCCGCTGCTTGTTGTGCAACTGACCGGATCGCAGTCGGACTGGGCGCAGTGGATCTCGACAAACATTCAGTCGGGTCGCTCGCTCTACTTGGTCTTCAACTTCGCCTTGATCATGTTCTTCACGTACTTTTACGTGTCGATTACGTTCAACCCCACCGAGGTTGCCGACAACATGAAGCAGTTTGGTGGCTTCATCCCCGGCATCCGCGCGGGCAAGCCGACCGCGGAGTACCTCGATTACGTCTTGTCGCGCATCACGCTGCCGGGCTCGATCTATCTCTCGTTACTTGCCACGATTCCGTACATCGCCTTCAACGTGCTCGGTGTCGGGCAACGGTTCCTCTTCGGCGGCACCAGCCTCCTGATCATGGTCGGTGTCGGTCTCGACACCGTGAAGCAGATCGAAAGCCAGTTGCAGCAGCGCAACTACGAAGGTTTCCTGCGTTGATCCGGCTCGTGCTGATGGGTCCTCCCGGCGCGGGGAAGGGGACACAGGCCGCAGTGGTAGCTGACACGCTGGGGACCCCCCACGTCGCCACCGGCGACATCTTCCGCGCGAACGCGGCAGACGAGACCGAGTTGGGCGTCCAGGCCAAGCGCTACATGGATGCCGGCGAGTACGTCCCGGATTCGGTGACCAACGACATGGTCCGCGACCGGCTCGTGCAGGCCGATGCCCTCGGCGGTTTTCTGCTTGACGGGTATCCGCGCACTGTCGCGCAGGTTGACGAGCTCGACGAGATGCTCGCCGCTGCGGGCCACAAGTTGGACAGGGTCGTCGCTCTCACCGTTGACACTGACGAAGTTGTCGGGCGCTTGATGAAGCGTGCCGCTGAACAGGGTCGCAGTGACGACACCGAAGAAGTGATCCGTCATCGCCTCAAGCTCTACGCCGATCAAACGCAACCGTTGTTGAACCTCTACCGCGACCGCGGCTTGCTGGTTGAGATCGATGGCCTCGGCCCGGTCGAGGACGTTACGGCGCGCATTCTCGCTGCGCTAAGCAACTAGATCTGGACGCCAGAGCATCATGGCGTTTGGACGTCGAGCCAAACTCGAAATCAAGAATCCCGAGCAACTCGAAAAGATGCGCGTTGCCGGGTTGGTCGTCGCGCGTACGCTCGCCCGCCTTGCCGAAGCCGTCGCTCCGGGCGTGACGACGGCGGCGTTGGACCTCATCTCGGCAACCTCGATCCGCGATGAGGGAGCAACCCCTTCGTTTCTCGGTTATCACGGATTTCCTGCCACCATTTGTACGTCGGTCAATGACGAAGTCGTTCACGGAATCCCCGGACCTCGCGTACTTCGAGAGGGCGACCTCATCTCGATCGACTGCGGGGCGATCGTCGACAACTGGCATGGCGATGCGGCCATCAGCGTGCCGGTCGGGGAGATCGCCGAAGACGTTGCGCGCCTGTCGGCGTTGACGGAAGAGTCGTTGTGGGCCGGCATTGCCGCGGTTCGAATTGGCGGACGCCTCTCCGACGTAGGTCACGCCGTCGAGTCGCATGTGCGCTCATTCGGCGGACCGGCGTACGGAATCTTGGAGGAGTACGTCGGTCACGGCATCGGCACCGCGATGCACTTACCGCCCGACGTCCCCAATTACGGGCTCGCAGGCCACGGTCCAGTCATGGAAGCCGGCCTCGCGATTGCGATCGAACCGATGGTGACCTTGGGCAAGCGCCACGTGCACACGTTGGAGGATGAGTGGACCGTCGTCACCAACGACGGGCGCTACGCCGCGCATTGGGAACACACCGTCGCTGTCACCGCGTCCGGTCCGTGGGTGCTGACCGCGCTCGACGGCGGAGCCTCCCGTCTCGCCTTGCCCTCGTCCGTTTCCACTGGATGATCAACATTGTTGATCATCCAGTGTTCATCAACGGCGTGTCGCGGCGTTTTCTTGCCGTACGGTCAATAAAGCCAGCCTGAGTCAGCCAGATGGTGGCCCCGAGTCGTACGCCTGTCCGTCGCATCGCAATGCACCCCGTGACACGGATGCTTCTAACGCCGCCGCCGACGTGGGTAACACCGATGACGCTGACACCCTCGACACCATGACGCGAGCCCGTGCTGTTGCGACCGTCTTGCTCTGGGTGCTCGTTGTCGCGCTCAGTGGATCAGCATTGCGACTCGTATATGACGCGCTTCAGCGCGGCCCCGACCCGCAGTGGGGGACAGTGTTACTCGCGCTCGTCCTCTTCGTCGTCGCCGTACTTCTGGGCCTAGCCGTACTCCGCCTCGAGCGCCGCAGCGACACCAACGATCCCACCGACCCGCTCACTGACCACCGCCCCAACAACTAGCCGACTCGGCGATGCGGGGTGCGGTGCGGGGGAGCGGATAGCGTGCGGGGCATGTTTGCGAACCAGTCGTACGTCGTGCCCGCAGCCACACTCGACCTCGTGGATGATCCGCTCAACTCAGCCCAGATCGTGAGTGGTGAACCCCGGGTCTCGTCGTTTTTCATCCTTGAAGCCTCGACCTCCGCAGGAGCCGCAGGGGGCGCGACGATTGCGGTCGGGGTCTGGCAGCACAGCGTCGGCGTTTCTACCGACGTTGAGGCCGACGAGATCTTCGTCGTATTGGCCGGCCGAGCGACGGTCGAGATTGACGGCGGTCCGACTCTTGAAATGGGTCCTGGCGACGTTGGAGTCCTGACCGCAGGAGCCCGTACGACGTGGACCATCCACGAGACCCTGCGCAAGGTCTACTTCAGCGGCACTTCACAGGGATAAATCAAGCGGCTGGTAGAGAATCAACCGACCGGCAGGCTGTCGTTTTTCTGAACCTTCTGCCGTGTCCGCGCCACGCGGGCCCTTTCGCGCCCGCGTCGCCACCGAATGATCAATTCAACGCTCGCCGTTGCCCCGACCATAAGTGCGGCGATTCCGTAGTACATCGGTGCGATGCGAGTACCACCGGGAGTAATCGCAACACCGATCGCGCAACCGGCGAAGCCGAGGAGCGCGAGTAGCCAAAGCCATCCAGTTCCGATGTAGCTGAACACACGGGGCGATGCGCGTTTTCGCGTAAGCGGCATTGGCCCGCCCCTTTTGCCCTTAGCTCGGAGAATTAACTCCGCAGTCAGGAGCGCGGCAACGAAGAAGGAGGGGGCAGCCTGATAGATAAGCGCTGCCTTGTCATTTCCTGGCGTCAGGAACGACACGAGGAGGAACACAGGAACCAGCAGGGCAATCAACCAGACATCCATGTGCCAAAGGACCGGGGTGCGGACCCGTGGCACGGGGTCTAGTGACAGCGAATCTCCGGTGGGAACGACGAGGGTGTCGTCTATCGAGCTATCGACTGATGCCTGCAACTCCAGAAACTTGAGCCAGACCCGGGGATCAAGTGTCATCGACCAACCGTCCCGACGCACCAGCGTCCGGCCGCCGTCATTCCACTGGAGAGCGGCGACCAACTCGGTCCAGCGAATTTCTGTGGAGTCGAGACGGTTGGTTGCCAGCGCGATCTTGGAGTCGGAAACCCACACGGTGCTTGCGTCGGATGGGTTGCGGCAGCGGAATTTTTGGCCGGCTAACGGGGCGGTCGTTCGGGCATACTCCAGGGCGAGCGTTTGCCTACCTATCACTCCGGACGAGTCTGGTATCGCGAACATAGCTGTCGATAGTGCTGTCTGCGTCCACGTTCCCGTCTCAGCAAGATCGATTGACAAGAGATCATCGTCCAGTTCAGCCGAGTTGGACATCGCGCGTCCAAACAAGACGTCATTGACCATCCGCGACATGTATCGGAACGCGCGGTCTGGCCTTTCCATCGACCTTCGAAATCGTTCATGGAAGTCGGCGAGCTCATCGTGGTTCGCGCCGTGCGAACCGAGTTCTCGCAACACGTCGAGGAGATTCTCTTCCACTTGCGCCTGACTTTCGTGATCACCATCGACCGCGATTGTCCAAATCGAGGTGTCAGGGCTGTAGTACTCCATCGACGTCGACAATCCATAGGAGACGGCTTCGCGGATTCGGAGCCGGTCCCACAGCCGACGCTGCACAACAAAATCTGCGAAGGCAGACAGAGCCGTCCGTGGGACGAACATCTGGACGGCAACCCCGGCCCCGTCTCTCACGAAGTGTGTTTGCCCTTGAGGCGATAACTGTTCCCATACCGGAAATTCTCGCCTCGAACCTGCCGGTAGCACGAACTCAAGGTCGAGCGGAGGGGGCGAGGTCATCCACAGGACAGCATTGCCGCGGGTGTATTGCGAGAGCGCCCAAGGCGCAAGATCTCCGGCGCCGAGCCCCTGGAGCCCAAATTCGCGAACGTAGTTCAAACCCAGCCCTTGGGCCCCGAATCTGCGAAACAGGAGTTGGTCGTAGGCAGAGCCGGGTCGACCCTCGGATTCGACGCTCAAGATTCGCCGCTCGTCATCGATCCGCTCGACTGGAAGGTTATGGATGGCGTGCGTGACCGTTCGAAAGAATTCTCGTGCATCCGTACGACTGCCAGTGAGGGTAAATCCGGTGTGAATCGCGTCCACGTACCCGTTGAAATCGAAGAGCCTGCGACCCAGGCCCGACAGAGCGAGGTGCTCGACAAGATGTCCGATTCCCCGAGTGGGAATGTGTTCATCGGCCCACCCGGAGCGAAAGATCAGACCCGCTCGATATGGCGCGGGAGTGTCGGCCCAGAGAACTGGCACGTTGTTGACCCAACCCTGGGTCAATTCACCAGGCGTCGCTGAGTCTCGGGAATTCACCGGCACCCCCCGGCTGACGGCCAGATATGAGAGATGACGATAGGGCGAATATGTAGCCAGGGGCTCGACGAGTTCACCCGTCCGGCCCCACCGCCGATGAAACTGAGCCTGGGGACCCCGGATTTCATGATCTGGGCCCCTCGGGCCTAGACTCGCCCCTCGGCTCTTCGTGAGCTGCGCTGTCGCGCCCCAGGCTTCTGAGTCGCGTTCGATCGCGCGTACGTCCCGATCCATCCCGAAGGCAATCCCTCAAGGAGTTGTGCGCGAAGTATGGCCAAGAAAGACGGTGCCATCGAACTTGAAGGCACAGTGACGGAGTCTCTCCCGAACGCCATGTTCCGGGTCGAACTCGAAAACGGTCACAAAGTACTCGCGCACATCAGCGGCAAGATGCGGATGCACTACATCCGGATTTTGCCCGACGACCGTGTGGTCGTGGAACTCTCGCCCTACGACCTCACCCGTGGACGCATCGTCTATCGGTACAAGTAAGAGAGAGATCGATGAAGGTCCAGCCAAGCGTCAAGAAGATTTGCGACAAGTGCAAAGTGATCCGCCGTCATGGCCGGGTCATGGTCATTTGCGAGAACGTCCGGCACAAGCAGCGCCAGGGCTAATCGCGAACCGCCCGCGTTGATCTCGCGATCGATGCAGTCGTACGCCGCACTGCCACAACAAAGTACGGCCCACAACTAAATACCGGTGACGCTCACCTGAGCGGGCGACCGGGTGTACAAGACAGTGCTCGACCCTCAGGACCGCACACGTGCGCGGACCTGAGACGCCACCCCCGGCTTCGAAGGCCGGAGACCTGCCGCGCAGCGCAAGCCGCATAGGGCCGCAGGACTGGCACTGTCCCCAGACCTTCGATGAATAGAAACGAGATTGCCCTATGGCACGCCTTGTTGGCGTTGACCTGCCCCGCGACAAGCGGTTGGAGGTTGCGCTCACCTACATCTTCGGCATTGGTCGTTCCGCTGCCAAGAAGACCCTCGAAGCCACCGGTATCAGCGGAGACATCCGCGTGAAGGACCTTGGCGACGACGAGTTGGTCAAACTGCGCGATTACCTCGAGGCTAGCTTCAAGGTCGAAGGTGACTTGCGCCGCGAAGTTCAGGCTGACATCCGCCGCAAGGTGGAAATCGGTTGCTACCAGGGGATCCGCCACCGTCGCGGACTTCCGGTACGCGGTCAGCGCACGCACACCAATGCCCGTACCCGCAAGGGACCCAAGAAGACAGTCGCCGGCAAGAAGAAGGTCGGCAAGAAGTAGTCCGCCCGGTCCCGACCTCGCACCGCGCGACGGTCACCGTACGGACCGACCACCTCGATAAAGGATTCGTGTATGCCTCCCAAGAGCCGTCAGGCTGGCGCCAAGAAAGTGCGTCGCAAGGAGAAGAAGAACGTGGCCCACGGCCACGCGCACATCAAGAGCACGTTCAACAACACCATCGTGTCGATCACGGACCCCTCAGGTGCCGTGATCGCGTGGTCGTCTGCTGGTCAGGTCGGCTTCAAGGGCTCACGCAAGTCCACGCCCTTTGCCGCCCAGATGGCTGCCGAGGCCGCTGCGCGTCGTGCGATGGAACACGGCATGAAAAAGGTTGACGTCTTCGTCAAGGGCCCGGGTTCGGGCCGCGAGACCGCGATCCGTTCGATTCA
>JBBRLC010000012.1:0-12316 GCA_038231595.1 Candidatus Nanopelagicales bacterium
CGCAAACCGGCAAACTCCCGAATATCAACAATGTGGCGACTGCTATGTCCGATCTCATTGGGATTCGCGTTGATCAGACGTTGGTCTTGGACCGACTTGCCTACGAAGCCCTTGTTGACTCAGTCGGTGGCGTCCTGGTCAGCGTGGATGCGCCAATCGTGAAGAAGATGCCCGACGGCAGCACCGTGATCGTTGTGCCGGTGGGGACGCGCCATCTTGATGGACCGGCGGCGACGGCGTACGCGATGGCAGCCGGAGTCGGTGAAGGCTCCGCCGAACAAGAAAACCACTTCGCCACGGTCAACAAGGAAGTCCTCGCGAAACTGCCCACTGACCCGCAGAAGCTCAAGGGGATCCTCGGTTCATTGGGCGTGTCCTTGCACTCGAGTACCACACCTGACGATGTCGCCGCTGCGTTGCACCGCCTCCAAGTCGCGACTCAAAGCGGACTGCTCGTGCAGCGACCCATGCCCGTCACGACCGTGGATTCAACGTCGCCGCTGGAGTTCCGAGTCGACTTCATCTCGATGAACGCACTGGTCAACACGTCGATGTCTGACGTCGCGCTGAAGGTTCCACCGCAGAGCAACGTGCGGGTCCTGATGTTCGACGGCATCCGGAACAAGACCGTTGTCGATGCGGCCGCCTCCCAACTCGACGATGCCTCCCTACGGTATGTCGACGCCGGACCGGCGATCGGTATCCCGGTCTCCACCACTCAAGTCATCGTCGCCAGCACCGACGCCCAAAGTCTGGAATGGGGTCGTGCGGTGGTGAAGGCGTTGGGTTTGCCCGCGAGTACGCCGATCACATCGGTTCCGGCGTCGGCTTCGAAGTCACCCAGCGCGGTCGTCGGTGGGGGACTGGTTGACGAATCGCTGTTGGGAGTCCCTGATCCGAGGTTGATCCACATTGCCCAAGTCACCGTGGTGTTGGGCGCCGACTACCGTGGACCAGGAACAAGCCAGACTCCGAGCGCCGCGTCCTAGACCTAGCTCGACGTGCTTCGATGCGCTGAGAGAAGCGAAGAAGTTGACACGATCCACTCGAACGAAAGGAACTGCATGACCGCCTCACCCCGCGCCGTTGAACTCACGATGCGTGCAGCTCAGGCGGCATCGGACAAGTTGGCACTCGACATCTTGGCCATCGATGTATCGGACCATCTTGCCCTGACTGACGTGTTTCTCATTGCGTCTGCGGACAATGACCGCCAAGTTCGTGCGATCGCTGATGCCATCGAAGCCTCGCTTGACGAGATCGACGTCGACCCCGTCCGCCGAGAAGGCAAGCGCGAAGGCCGCTGGATCCTGTTGGACTACCTCGACATCGTTGTGCACGTGCAACATTGCGAAGAGCGCACCTATTACGCCCTTGAGCGCTTGTGGAAAGACTGCCCTGCAATCCCAATACCCGAACTGAGTCGGGGCGTCAGCTGAACGGGCAACGTTTGGTCCTCTGGCGTCACGGCCGTACGGCGTGGAACGCTGATGGACGATTCCAAGGTCAGACCGATGTTGCGCTCGACGAGATCGGCCTCGCCCAAGCAGATCGGGCCGCGGCTTTGCTCGCGGCTTTGGATCCTTCCTACATCGCGTCGAGCGATCTCGCGCGCGCGCATCAGACGGCGACCGCCTTGGCGTCGGCGTGTGGTCTGTCGGTGTCCGTCGATGCCGACCTGCGTGAAACACACGGTGGGCAATGGCAGGGCCTTAACGGCGAAGAAATCCGGGCAAACCACCGTGACCTGATGGCGTCGTGGGCCGAGGGCGACGATGTGGCTGCCGGCATGGACGGTGAGCGTCGGTCCGAGGTCGCCGTACGCATGTTGGCTGGGATCGAACGGGCGCTGAGCGCCGCACCTTCGCAGTCCACCGTCGTGGTCGTATCTCACGGTGGGGCTATCCGCGCAGCCATCGGCGCGCTACTCGGTCTGCCGATCGAATACTGGTCCTCGCTAGGTGTGCTCGCGAACTGCGCCTGGTCGGTATTGGAGGAATCCGCGGGGACCGTGGTGAGCAAGACGGGTACAGGCGATCCGTTGTCGCTGGCAGGAACAATCAAGTGGCGTCTCTCCGAGTACAACGCCGGTTCGCTCCCCGAGCCCGTTATCGGAGACGACCGCTAGTCGCTACACTCAACTCCGCCCACGCGGGCAGTCGTTAGTTCGTGGTTCGTGGCAAGGGGCTGTGGCGCAGCTGGTAGCGCACCTGCATGGCATGCAGGGGGTCAGGGGTTCGAATCCCCTCAGCTCCACTCAAGAAAATCATCCGGGCGAATACCTTGACCTCGGCGATGACCGTGTCTCGTTGGGACAGAAGTTCGGGCCCTTCGCGCTCAACCAGAGCGCTGACGGCCACCCGTCCAGCACTGGGCAGAACGTGGAAGGCGCAGCCTGAGCGCTCATGAGCCGGGGGAGGCCCAGTCTGGTCGCTCAGGACCCGAGGTTGCGCTGCCGAAATAGCCGGGGTGACGGTAAGCACCCAAGCCCTCAAGCCGGTCGAGCATGCCGCGAGCGAAGATTCTCGCGACCAGTGGCTCGACAGTCCGGTCGCGCGCGTACTTCCTGGGATCTCTGCCGTCCTCGCGTTCGTCTACCTCGGCCTTGCGATCGTCCACCCGTTCTCCCTGCCCGCCGATCAAGCCCGCGTCATGACGGTCGTGGCTGGCGCTTCGGCCCTCGGGCTTGGCCTGCTGGCTCTGCTGACGTGGCGACGCCCGCTCCCACTCGAGTGGGCTCATCCGCTCACCGTGGTGGTCGTGCTTGTTGCGGTCGCCAACTCGTTTGCACACATCATGGTGACTGGTGATGCGTCCCAGACCACAAACGTCCTCCTCGCGATGGTCGCGTGTGGGGCGGCCCTGCTACGGCGTCGCTGGTTCTCCGCCACCGTCGTTTTCTTGTGGGTCGGTTGGCTTTCCACGGTCGCAGTCGTTGGTAGCGGGCAAAAGTGGTCACATTGGTTCTTCTCGATGGCTTTGGCCACCGTGCTCGCGATCGTGATCAACATCGCGACACGGTCGGGTCTGGAACGGGTCCACGAGGCGCGATCGGAAGCCGAACGGATGTCGGTTCATGATCCGCTGACGGATCTCTTCAACCGACGTGGACTCGTACTCACCGCCACTCGTGTGGTGGACCTAGCCCGACGCGACGGCGGCGCCGTGTCGTGTCTGTTCATTGATGTTGATGGTCTCAAGGGCGTGAATGATCGACTTGGTCACGACGCGGGCGATGAATTACTCATGACGATCTCGACCGCTCTGCATCGCATCACCCGAAAGACTGATGTGGTTGCCCGATGGGGCGGCGATGAATTCGTCATCGTCGGTCTCGGCTCCGGCATGCGACCCGACGAACTTGAAGCGCGAATGCGTGCGGTGTTGCGCGATATCTCGCCGTTCTCAGATGCAGATTGGAATCCGGTCGTCAGTTGCGGTCGGTCGACGCTCGCGCCGTGGGATGACGGTGACCTGACCTCGCTCCTCGAAGCCGCTGACCGCGACATGTACTTGCGACGGGTGTTGCGCCGAGGAACCGTCACACGTCTTCCCGACGAACGCAGCGACGCCCCCATCCGCGAGGTCACGCGCGAGGCACTTGCCGCCGCTGAGGCTGGGACTCTGTCGAAGTCTGAGACTGAGCCAATCGTCCGTCGTGCCTACGACGAGCCACGTCCAGCATCGCGGCCGCACCCTTCAACGTTGGGCCCGGTCAATGAGGGACCGCATCACGTTTCTCCCGATGGGCTCGGCCCAGATGGGGAAGCCTCGTCCGCATAACGACGCCAAATACCGGTTGTCACGCGAAAATCTTGCGGTCTTGCACCCATCGAGGGGCAATCCTTCGATTCTGGCTACAAATTCGTCACTTCTTGTATGCGCGCCGACGGAGTTGGCATAGGTTCCAAACCTGAGCGCGCGACGAGTTGGGCCATGGGGACCCGACCGCGCGCTCCTCACCTCATGAGGGGATTTACTCGTGTCAATAGTCTCCAAGTTGCGCATTCGAAAGCGTTCAACCGCAGTAGTGGGAGTTGCGGGCATCACTGCGCTCGCCGTCTGCATCGGCGGGCCGGGAGCGTCGGCCGGGTTTACCGTCGCGAAATCCCAAGGACTTCCAGCGGCGCCCAGAGCCATGGCAGCAGGGTCTGCCGAAGGTCACGATGAGGCCAGCGAAGCAGCCATGCAACGCCAAGAAGCGCGACTTGCGCCTGGGATCGTTTCACCCGGCGCCTATTCCGCCGCTGTTGCCTCGATGCGCGCCTTGCCTGCCGTACAGGGTAATTGGGTGGAGAAGACTCGAATCAAATACAACGCCGACGACGAGCGCTACCGCGACTTCGTCTCGAATTCTAGTGGCGGTGCTGGCTACGTCACCGGTCGCGTCGACGGCTTGGCCATCAGCGGCAAGACCGTGTACGCCGCGGCCGCCAACGGTGGTGTGTGGCGCTCGCTGACGGGCGGAGGCCGCTGGACCCCGATCGCGGACCATCTGGGCGTCTTGTCCAGCGGCGACCTGAAACTCGCACGTAACGGCTGGCTTTGGTACGCCAGTGGTGACGCCAGCACTGGGGCCGACTCGTACCTCGGCTCGGGCGTTTTCGCCCTGAGTGGTCCGGCGAGGAATTCCTTTAGCCCGCGCGACCGAGTCGGCGGCACCGAACTCGCCGGCACGATGATCAACTCGCTGCGCTTCAGCACCGATGGCTACGCCTACGCAACGACGAGCCGTGGTTTGTGGCGGCATTCCGCCTCAACAAAGGCTGGAGCATGGAAGCGGCTCTTCGCGCAGAATCCAACCTTCCTTCCCGGCGGGACGGATGCCAGTGACCCCAACGCGCCGTACAAGAACATCACCACCGACATTGCGATCGACCCCGCTCACCCGCGGCACATGGTTCTTGCTGCCGCCTGGCGCGGTGGCGATGCGGCCAATGGCTTCTACGAAACCAAGAACGGTGGCGGCACCTGGACGCTGATGACGGGAAACAACGGCATCGCACTCGATGACATCGGACTCACGTCGTTCGCCTACAGCCGCGACGGACACAAGTTGTACGCCGTGGTTCAGTCGATCAACAACTACTTCAACAACCCCGACACTGCCCTCATGGGCGTCTACGTCTCGCCGAATGGAAACCCGGCGGGTCCGTGGACGTTGATTGCGGACTCACCCAAGTTGGCGGCAAGCGGATCCGCGTTGGCCAATAGCCCAGGCTATGGACCAGGCATCCAGTCTTGGTACAACCAGTTCGTTGGTGTCGACCCGTCCAACCCGAAGCACCTCTACGTCGGCCTCGAAGAAGTCTACGAATCCAAAGATGGCGGCACGACGTGGACGACCGTGGGTCCGTACTGGAACTTCGGTTTCAGTTGCTGGGATCCATTTGTTCACAACACCTCCAAGACAGTCGCCAACTGCCCGCGTACAACGCACCCTGACCAGCACACGGTCGCGTTTGGATTGTCGCGCAACGGAACGCCGAGTGCCTTCTTCGGTAACGACGGCGGCGTCTACACCCGGCCCGTCCGCGGCACGACGAACGCCTTGGGTCACGCCACGGACTGGACGTCAGTCAATGACGGCACCATGGACGCCCTGCAGTACTACTCCGTGAGTGTCGGTAAAGACACTCAGCACCGCGGCGTCGACATCAGTGGCGGATTGCAGGACAACGGTGGATCGATTCTGCGTCCCGGTGACCGGGAGATGGGCTCCAACTTCGGTGGAGACGGTGGAGACTCACTCGTTGATCCGAACAACGGCTGCAACATCGTGCAGGAGTATGTCAACCTGGCGATGTCGGTGACGCAGAACTGTGCATCACCGCCCGCACCAGTGCTTGACCCGAAGGATGCAACGACGTACGACATCGCACCTCCGGATGTCGCAGCTCGATTCATCGCCCCCTTCGCTGCCGATGATCACAACATCAACAAGTGGATCGCTGGCGGTAACACTATCTGGAGTCAGGACGAGGGCTTCGCCATTCGCTCGGGCAAGGAGTGGTCTGCGGACTACAACCTTGGTCTGAGCGCCGCTGGTGCCCCGCATGTTGCGACCGCAGTGGCGGCGTCGAATGGCTACGCGTACGCCGGTTGGTGTGGCACCTGCAACAACCTTGGCTTCGAGCGGGGCTTGGCTGTGGGCAAACTCGGCGTTGCGTCGTCGTGGCATCAGATCGATCTAAGCGCCGCGGGGGTTCCGAACCGCTACATCGGTGGAATCACCGTCGACCCGAAGAATGGCAAGCACGCGTTCATCGGTGTAGGTGGATTCTCTCGGCGCTGGACCGAAGGTCCCGGCGCTGGCTACGGCCACATCTTCGAAACCTGGGATGCCGGCTCGCACTGGCGCAATGTGTCTAGCAACATCCCCGACGTACCGGTCAACGGGATGAAGATGCTCAAGGACGGCTCGCTCGTCGTGGGAACTGACCTCGGCGTTGTGATCCGCCCGGCTCGCCAGTCCAAGTGGTTCCGCTTGGGCACCAGCCTGCCGACGACGACCGTCGCCGACATCGAGGTTGGACCCGACGGTTGGCTCTACGCCGCGACCTATGGCCGCGGGATCTGGGCCGTACGCCGGTCCTAACCACGGCAGCACGTTCGAACGAGCCGGGAGGCGACCCACAGTGGTCGCCTCCCGATTCGCGTTCCGTCTCGGTCGGTGAGGTCACCACCGGTGCCGTCCGCCGTAATCGGGTACTCTGCCCGCGTGCACATGCGTAGTGGTCTGCTCCTTAGTGGGCCGCGTCGAGGCTGACCTCCCCAGCGGGAGTACCCGACGCGGCTGCCCCTCCAGTGGAGGGGCTTTTTTGTGCCCGAGTCACTCCCGCGAATCAGCACCTGGACCCATGAGACCAGCGAAGGACACCGGATCGCCATGACCGAAGATTCTGAGGGCCCCGAGGCGTACGACGTCTTTGCGATTCAGGACAAGTGGCTGCCGGTATGGGATGAACTCGCACCGTTTCGGTCCGGTGATCCCGCTGATGCTCGGCCCCGCAAGTACGTCCTCGACATGTTTCCCTATCCCTCCGGTGATCTGCACATGGGTCACGCCGAGGCGTACGCCCTTGGTGACGTACTAGCCCGCTACTGGATTCAGCGCGGCTTCAACGTGCTGCATCCCATCGGCTGGGATGCCTTCGGATTGCCAGCCGAAAACGCGGCGATCAAACGTGGGATCGATCCGGCGGCTTGGACCTACGAAAACATCGCGGTTCAGAAGGCCTCCATGCGTCGTTACGCGTGCTCATTTGACTGGGACCGCGTGCTGCACACCTGTGATCCCGAGTACTACAAGTGGAACCAGTGGTTTTTCTTGCGCATGTTCGAACGTGGACTGGCCTATCGCAAAGCCTCCAATGTCAATTGGTGCCCCAACGATCAGACCGTGCTGGCCAACGAACAAGTGGTTGACGGCCACTGTGAGCGCTGCGATG
The DNA here is from genome assembly GCA_038231595.1 of Candidatus Nanopelagicales bacterium. Taxonomy (GTDB): domain Bacteria; phylum Actinomycetota; class Actinomycetes; order S36-B12; family JBBRLC01; genus JBBRLC01. Next base: position 7,452 of record JBBRLC010000012.1, read on the forward strand.
CATTGGTAATAAAGAAGAAACTCACTCAGTGGTACTTCCGCATCACCGACTATGCCGACCGTCTTCTCGACGACATGGATCAGCTCGAAGGTCAATGGCCCGAGAAAGTTTTGCTTATGCAACGCAACTGGATCGGCCGCTCGCAAGGGGCCGATGTCACCTTCGTGATCGAGGGTCGTGACGAGCCGGTCACGGTGTTCACGACTCGACCCGACACGCTGTTCGGTGCCACCTTTTTCGTTGTCGCGGCCGATTCTGATCTCGCCGCCGAATTGGCCCTTGGAACACCGACCGAGACGGAATTCGGCGAGTACGTCGAACGCGTGAAAGCCGCGACCGACATCGAGCGGATGTCCAGCGATCGGGCAAAGACTGGGGTCTTCCTACATCGACACGCGATCAACCCAGTCAACGACGAACTCCTTCCGATCTATGCCAGCGACTACGTGCTAAGTGACTACGGCACCGGCGCGATCATGGCCGTACCTGCCCACGATCAACGTGACCTTGATTTCGCGCGAGCATTCGGGCTTCCCGTGCGTGTTGTCATCGCATCCGAGGAGGACCCCACCCACACGGGGATCGCCACGTCCGGCAACGGAGTCCTGATCAACTCGGGGCCACTGAACGGCTTGGACAAGGACGCCGCCATCGAGCGGATGGTGGCCATTCTGGCCGAGAAGGATCTCGGTGGCGCCTCGATCAACTACCGGTTGCGGGATTGGCTCATTTCTCGGCAGCGATATTGGGGCACGCCGATTCCGATCGTGCATTGCGACGCGTGCGGAGAAGTGGCCGTTCCAGACGAGGAGCTGCCGGTTCGGCTCCCGCCAGCGGAGGGCCTGGACCTGCGGCCAAAGGGGAGTTCGCCACTGGGTGGCGCTGCCGAATGGTCAAACGTCGTATGTCCGCGTTGTGGGGGTTCGGCGCATCGAGATCCCGACACGATGGACACGTTCGTTGATTCGTCGTGGTACTTCCTGCGCTACCTCGACCCGAGTCGCGACGATGTTCCCTTCGATGTTGACCAAGCGCGCGAGTGGCTCCCCATCGATCAGTACGTCGGTGGCGTGACGCACGCCATCTTGCATCTGCTCTACAGCCGATTCTTTGTCAAAGTGCTTCACGACATGAAGATGCTCGATATCACCGAACCGTTTACGCGACTGCTCAACCAGGGCATGGTCGTGATGGACGGGTCCGCGATGAGCAAGTCGCTCGGCAATCTCGTCAAACTCTCCGATGAACTCGACGAGCATGGTGTTGACGCCGTACGCCTCAGCATGGTCTTCGCTGGACCACCTGAAGACGACATCGACTGGTCCGAGGTTTCTCCCACTGGCGCGAAGAAGTTCCTGGCACGCGCGTGGAGACTCTCCGGGGACGTCACGAGCCCCGTAGGTGTCGACGCTGGCACAGGAGATCTCGGGTTGCGCAAGGCGACGCATCATGCGCTCGATGAGGTGCAGCGTTCGGTTGAGTCCTACCGATTCAACGTGTTGATCGCGCGAGCCATGGAGTTAGTCAACGCCACCCGCAAGGCAGTCGATTCTGGCTGTGGCTCAGCGGATCCCGCGGTTCGTGAAGCCGTCGAGACAGTAGCCATCATGGTGTCGCTTGTTGCGCCGTACACCGCCGAAGAGATGTGGTCGCGTCTTGGTCACCAACCACCGGTTGCGCGTGCCGGGTGGCCGACGATCGATCCGGCGCTGCTCGTTGAAGACAGCGTGACGTGCGTAATTCAGATCTCCGGGAAGGTTCGCGATCGGCTGCAGGTGTCACCGTCGATTTCTGAGGACGAATTGCGCAAACTCGCTTTGGCGTCGCCACAGGTTGTGGCCGCCCTCAACGGTCAACCACCTCGCACCGTCATCGTCCGAGCGCCCAAAGTCGTCAACGTCGTCCCCGCCGCGTGATGGCAGAACACGACCCTTCGACTTCGGTCGCAATGGTGACTGATTCCACGGCGTACTTGCCCACGAGTATCGCGGTTGACAACGACATCCGAGTCGTACCTGTGCAGGTGGTCATCGGGGGAGTGGCGTACGAAGAAGGTGTCGATATTTCCCCCGACGGTGTTGCGGCGGCGCTGCGGGCGTACACGCCGGTGAGCACCTCTCGCCCGTCACCTCAACGGTTTCTCGACGAATATGTGGCGGCAGCGGAGTCCGGTGCATCCGCAATCGTGAGCGCACATCTGTCGGCAGACATGTCGGGTACGAGCGAATCCGCAATTCTCGCGGCGAGGGAGTCACCGATCCCCGTGACTGTCGTCGACAGTCGCAGCATCGCGATGGGTCTGGGTTTCGCGGTGCTGGCCGGGGCACGCGCGGCGCACGATGGAGCCGATGCGGATGCCGTGGCTGAGGTTGTCCGACGTCGAGCGGCGACGGCGAGCGCTTACTTCTACGTCGACACCCTGGAATACCTGCGTCGCGGTGGTCGCATCCGGGCCGCTCAAGCGTTGGTGGGTTCTGCGTTGATGGTGAAGCCGATCTTGTCGTTGATCGATGGCCGAGTCGCGCCGCTGGAAAAGGTACGAACTTCGGCGCGCGCCCTCGCCAGGCTCGAGGAGTTGGCAGTGGACCGCGCACTGCAAGGTGCCTGCGATCTCGCGGTGCATCACTTGGCAGCGGCGGATCGTGCCGATGCTCTCGCGGTACGGCTGCGGACCCGCCTCCCCGACTGCGACATCGTCATATCCGAAGTCGGTGCGGTGGTGGGCGCGCATGTTGGCCCCGGGATGGTGGCCGTCGTCGTGTCACCCATTTAGAGCACCTGGCACCCGGCTAAGCCGAACTCGGGATCAAGACCGACGGTGCGGCCCCTCAGTCCACCTATTTTACCCGCTCGATGGCGGCGAGCGGCGCGTCGAACCGGCATGCTGTTCGGTGCCCGAGCGATTGCCGAATCTGCTAGAAACACGTCATGGCCAATATCGAGATCGTGAAGGTTCCACTCTTCGCCGAGATCTCTGAGGAAGCCGCGAAGATCGTGGCTGGCGGTGGCGTCACGGATGTAGCGGCCGGCCAGATCCTGGCCCAGGCTGGTGACCCGGGAGTCGGCATGTTCGTCGTGATCGAAGGGTCCGTGTTGGTTGAGCGCGGTGATCTGCACCTCGAAATTGAGTCCGGGGGATTCTTCGGCGAACTAGCCCTCCTTAACCCCGAGTCGCCGCGGATCGCCCGAGTACGCGCGAAGACCGACTCGCGAATCCTCGCTATTTCCCGCGAGACGTTCGACCTCCTTCTCGATACTGAGCCCAGATTTTCCCGCGCGCTACTTCGTGAGCTCGCTACTCGGCTCGTCGCGGCACGTACTGGGCACTGATCGGTAGGTCGTCGCACTCTCTTACCTCTCGGTATCCCCACTGAACCACATCTGCATCGGACCGCTCGGAGTTTTCATTTCCGTGCAGAGCGCTCGAGACTCACCGACACTTACGTCGCTGTCAGGCGCTCAGGAACGTCTTTGCACCGACGCTCGCTCGGCCGGGTATATCGCGCTGCCCTGGATAGGCGTCACTCGAGTCGTACACAGTCCGGCCTGACTACGTCGTCGTCCACCGATTCGCCTTTGGGTTGCAGTCCCCGCGAGTGTTGGCACGTAGCGTCGCGCGGTGGACTTGCGGCGGCACGACTATCGACGCGCCGTCTATGAGCGGTTTCGTGGCCTCATTGGCGCACCCGACCGCAAGCCGTCCTTGCCGTCGAGTGGGATGGACACGCAAGCATCGGTTGTCCGAGTGGACCCAGGACGTGCGGGTTCACGCGTCATCGCGGCGGCTCTGGTTCTCGGATCGATCCTTGCGATCCATGCATTTTGGACCGGCCGTGCCACTTCGACCACCTCGTTGTCGATCTCCGGTGGTGTCCCGGTCGGCACGTCCGCGTCGAGCCCTGCGTCTGCTCCTTCTGCTGACACCGGTAGCCCCGTTGGAGGCGTCGCATCGTCGTCATCCGTGTCGCCAACAGTTGTCGTCTATGTGGTCGGACCCGTTCGCCATCCCGGAGTCTTCTCGCTGCCCTCCGGGTCTCGAGCAATCGATGCTCTCCATGCGGCAGGGGGAATCAGGCCTGGCCGTCGAATGGGTCCGGTGAATCTTGCTGCGCTTCTCGTCGATGGCAGCCGCCTCGACTTTGGCACTGGTGTTGGGACTGCACCTGGATCCTCTGTCGGCTCGAGCGCCACTACTGGGTCATCCACCGACCCCGCGAGTTCGGGGCCGATCGACTTGAACCAGGCCACGCTCACCGACCTCGATGCCCTGCCCGGAGTAGGGCCCATACTCGCTCAACGCATCTTGGAGTGGCGATCCGCGCATGGCCGGTTCACTTCGGTTGACGAACTCCGCGAAGTCTCCGGGATCGGTGCACGCAAGTTTGAATCGTTGCGTTCGCACGTGCGGGTCTAGTGGAGAGTCGCACATCACGGCCTACCGAGATGATGGAGACTCGTGAAGCGCCCATCCTGGATCTTCGGTTGTTCGGTCCCGCGATGGGACTCTGGATCGGGGCGTTCCTCGCAATCAACGTGCTGTCGTACGCCTGGTCATTTCGATACGTGCTGTGGCTGGGTTTCGCGATCGTTGCGGTTGCGCTGGTCTGTCTTCGTCATCGGATGTGGCGGGTGGTGATGCTCGGCGTGGCGGCGGTGATCGTCGGGGTTGGGATCTCGTCGGTTCGCGTCATCGTGGTGAACGCCGACGTGGTTGGGTCGTTGGTGCAAGAACGTGCATTCGTCCATGCCCAGGTGGTGGTGGCGTCCGATCCAGTGGCACATGCGGGTCGTGTGCACGGTGATCACCGATCGCCAGAGATCGACACGGCACGAGCGATGCTTCTGGACCTCTCAGCGAGAGGACA
>JBBRLC010000013.1:0-11581 GCA_038231595.1 Candidatus Nanopelagicales bacterium
GTTGCTGTCGCCGCGACTTCCGTCGACGTGCTGACGGTGTGTACGACCTCAACCAGTTTCATCGCCTGCGCCGGGTTGAAGAAGTGCATGCCGACAACATCCTGCGGGCGCTTCGTCACTGCGGCGAGGTCAATCACCGGAAGGCTTGACGTCGTCGTCGCCAGGATCGCGCCCGGCTTGCAGATTTCGTCGAACGTCTCAAAGAGCGCGCGCTTTACCGACAACTCTTCGACGACCGCCTCGATGACAAGATCGCAGTCACCGAGTTCATCGAGTCGCGGTGATCCCACGATGCGGCCCAAGGCCGCCTCTTTGGCATCGGCATCGAGAAGTCCACGAAGGACGGCCTTCTCCATCGAACGCTCGATGGAGGCCCGTACCTCGGCGACCTTTTCGTCCCCACGCGTCGCATAGATGACGTCGAATCCGGCCTTGGCCACCACCTCGATGATGCCGCGCGCCATCGTGCCGGACCCGGCCACGCCAATACGCGAAACGGGACGAAGCTCGATGCCCCGCTCGGCGAGTGGTTTCGGAGTCAACTCGTCGTCGACCACGACAGGGGAATTCGGGACCTCGTACGTATAGAAGCCGCGTCCACTCTTGCGACCGCGCAGACCAGCAGTGACGAGTTGCTTGAGGATCGGCGAAGGTGCGTGCAAGCGATCGCGACCTTGCTTGTACATCGTGTCGAGGATCTCGTACGCCGTGTCGAGACCGATGAGGTCAAGCAGCGCAAGTGGACCCATCGGAAGTCCGCAACCCAACCGCATCGCGGCGTCAATGTCTTCACGCGTCGCATAGCGCGACTCGTACATCGATACGGCGTGATTGACGTATCCGAAGAGCAAGGCATTAGCGATGAAGCCGGCCTTGTCGCCGACAACGACAGGGGTCTTTCCCAACTTCGACGCGAGCGCCGCTACGTCATCGACGACGTCGGGCGAGGACACGACCGTGCGTACGACCTCAACAAAGCGAAGCACTGGTGCTGGGTTGAAGAAGTGCATTCCGACCACTTGCGCGGGACGCGACGTCGCCACGGAAATGTCGGTGACCGACAACGACGACGTGTTAGACGCCAGAATCGCGTCGGGATGACAGATCTTGTCGAGACGCTCAAAGATGTCGCGCTTGAGTTCCAGACTTTCGGGCACCGCCTCGATCACAAGATCGCGATCAGCGAGATCTTCCATCGTCGTAGAGAAGTGAATCCGACCCAAAATGGCGGTGCGCTCATCTTCGGTGAGTTTGCCGCGCTTGAGCGCCCGAGCCGTCGAGCCTTCAACGTGGCCTCGCCCGCGCTCCAGGGCTGCCTCAACCGTCTCGACACCCACGACGTCGAGCCCGTTGCGAGCAAAGACCTCAGCAATGCCGGCACCCATCGTGCCCAAGCCGACGACGCCGACCTTGGTGATCTCGCGGGCCATACGGCTCCTTCTATCGGGATGCGCCGAGTCCCACAAGTTACCGCGGCGCTCACACTGCAGACTCATTCATGCTGACCCACCGACCGAGCCAACGCGGCGATTCTCGCAGAGCCGGGCGTATGGGCTCCCCCGCCCCCGGCTGGGTAGTCTCCGCCCGTGCGTCTGGTGATTGCGCGATGTCGCGTCGACTACGTCGGTCGACTCACGGCGTACTTGGCCGAAGCAACTCGACTTGTCTTGGTCAAGGGCGACGGCTCGGTGTCCATCCACGCCGATGACCGGGCCTACAAGCCGCTGAATTGGATGTCACCACCGTGCACGACCGTCGCCGCCGTAGCCGAAGACGGCACCGGCACCTGGACGGTCACCAACAAGGGCGGGGAGGAACTCATCATCGAAATTCTCGAAGTCTTCCATGACAGTTCTCACGATTTGGGCATCGATCCCGGCCTCGTCAAGGACGGTGTCGAGGCTCATCTCCAAGTCCTGCTCGCGGAAAACGTGGAAACCCTCGGTGCCGGGTGGCGGCTAGTACGTCGGGAATACCCAACCGCGATTGGGCCGGTCGATTTGATGTGCCGCGACGCGACTGGTGTTGCGGTGGCCGTAGAGATCAAGCGACGCGGTGAGATCGACGGCGTTGAACAACTGACCCGGTATCTCGAATTGCTCAACCGCGATCCGCTCCTCGCTCCAGTGCGCGGGATCTTCGCGGCCCAAGAGATCAAACCGCAGGCACGCACGTTGGCCGAAGATCGCGCGATTGAGTGCGTGGTGCTGGATTACGACGCGTTGCGTGGAATCGACGACGTCGATTCTCGGCTCTTCTAGAACAACTTTCTCGGCCTCTGGAAAGGTGTACCCCATGTCTGATGACGTCGCGATATCCGTCTCTGATCTGCGCAAACGCTACGGAGACCTTTGGGCCGTCGACGGCGTCGACCTCGACGTCAAGCGCGGCGAAATAGTCGCCGTTCTCGGTCCCAACGGGGCGGGAAAGACCACCACCACAGAAATCCTCGAGGGCTATCGCGATCGCGACGCGGGAACGGTGTCGGTGTTGGGCGTTGATCCCGCGAAAGGCACTCCGGCGTGGCGATCCCGGCTGGGAATCGTGCTTCAGTCCGCTCGCGACCTCGGTGACCTGACCGTCGCAGAATCAGTCGCCCACTTCTGCGCGTATTACCCGAGCCCACGAGACCCGGACGAAATCATCGACGTGGTGGGGTTGTCGGAGAAACGCGACTCTCGCGGGGCAGACCTCTCGGGCGGACAACGTCGACGACTCGACGTGGCGTTAGGAATCATTGGTCGCCCGGACGTTCTCTTCCTCGACGAACCTACGACTGGCTTCGATCCCGAAGCGCGACGAAGCTTCTGGGGCCTGATCGAAAGTCTTCAAGACGAAGGCACATCCATCCTGCTCACGACGCACTATCTCGACGAAGCCGAAGCGCTCGCCAATCGAGTTTTCGTCATCGCCAGGGGCAAGGTCGTGGCCAGCGGGCCGCCAACGACGCTCGCCGGTCGTCAAGAGGCGGTGGCCGTGGTGTCGTGGATTGAAGACGGGCAACGACGCGAGCAAGGGTCGGCCACGCCTACCTCATTGATTGCAGATCTCTCCACACGACTCGGTGGCGAGATTCCCGAACTCTCAGTGACACGACCGAGCTTGGAAGACACGTACCTCAAGTTAATCGGGTTCGAGGAGGAGGTCGCGTCGTGAACGGATCGAGTGCAACGATTCCACGCATCGTACGACCGGGAGTGGGACGTATCGGCTTGTTGCGTGCGCGCATCGAACTCAAGCAATTCTTCCGGGATCGTGAGGCCGCAACATTCGGCTTCGCCCTTCCCCTGTTGCTCATGCTGATTTTTGGTTCAGTCTTCAGTGGTGAAATCGCCCCGGGCGTGACGTTCAGCCAATATTTCGTAGCCGGAATGATCGCGTCAGGAACCGTGTACAGCGGCTTCCAAAACCTCGCGATCAGCATTCCGCAGGAACGTGATGAGGGGACGCTCAAGCGACTCCTCGGCACTCCGATGCCGAAGTCGGCGTACTTCCTCGGCAAGATCGGGTTGGTCGCGGTTATCTACGTCGCTCAAGTCACGTTGCTGATGTTGATTGGCAAGTTATTTTTCAAAATTTCGTTGCCCAGCACCGCGTTGCAATGGGAGACGTTCCTCTGGCTCAGTGTCCTGGGCCTGAGTTGCTGCACGTTGCTGGGAATTGCGTTTTCGTCGTTAGCCAAGAACGGCAAAGGCGCACCCGCCTTGGTTACGCCCGTTGTCTTGATCCTGCAGTTCACGTCGGGCGTCTTCTTTCAGTACGACCAACTGCCGACATGGATGCAGCAACTCGCCGCCTTGTTCCCGCTGAAGTGGTTGTGTCAAGGAATGCGATTCGTGTTCCTGCCCGACAACTTCCAAGTCAAGGAAACTGCTGGCGCGTGGGAACTCCCCAAAGTCGCACTCGTACTCGTCGGCTGGACCGTGCTGGCAGCCCTCTTAGCCGGCACAACCTTCAAATGGCTCCGCCGCGGCGAACGCTGACGGAACCAATCTAGCCCGCCATTTTTCGGCGTGTTTCCGCCACTTTTCTGCGTGAAAGGTCCGTTCGTCAGTCTCTATTGAACGAATCCTCCTTTCATGGAGCAGATTTCGCTGAAGCGTCGAGATTTGTTGGAACCGATCTAGGCAGTACGGCGTCTCAGCGATATGACGCTCACCGTGGATTCTCGCCGCCTGACCACGATCGTTCTTGTGGTTGTCACCCTCGTGCTCTTTACCGTCGCCTACTTGCTGGGCACCTCCCGCACCAACACCGCGATTGCGGCCCCCGCAGCCGCGTCCGGATCACCAACGGCTGCGCCCGGAATCACCGTGGGCGGCACGGGCAAGGTGACCGGTACGCCGAACACATTGCGAGTCGACCTCGGCGTTTCCACCCACGCGACAAACGTGTCCGACGCCCTGCGTTCGGCGAATTCGGCGGCCACGTCCGTACAGAAGTCTCTGCAGGAACACGGCGTCGCGGACAAGGACATCCAAACGAGTGGGTTGTCGATCCAACCAGATTACGTCTACTCGAAGGACCAGTCGAAGCCCAACGGCTACGTGGTCAGCGAGAGCGTGACCGCCGTACTCCACGACGTTGACAAGGCCGGCGGCGCAATTGGTGCCGCGGCCGATGCCGGCGGCAACGCGATCCGCGTCAACTCGGTGAGCCTCGATTTGGAAAACACCAGCTCGTTCATCACCAACGCCAGGTCGCGAGCCTTCGACAACGCCAAAGCAAAAGCTGAGCAGTACGCCGCGGCTGCCGGGCGGTCGCTCGGCGCCGTGATCTCAATCGACGAAACAGTTACCGGTCCGACCCCGCAGGCGTATGACGGTCGGGCGTATATGGCTCAGGCTACGAGCGCCGTACCTATTCAGGCCGGTTCACAAGACGTGGCCGTCAGCGTCACCGTCGTATTCGCCTTCGCCTAAGGCGTACGCCGCCGAAAACGCTGGCATGAAAGGCAGTTTCGTTCAATAGAGACTGACGGAACTCCCTTTCATGCAGAACATGCAGAACATGCAGAACATGCAGAACATGCGCAGGTGCGGGCGCCGGAGTTGCGTCCTAAGGAAGTGGGGGGAGGTCGTGGGTGGCGCGGATGGCGTTGAGGACTTTGCCCATGATGACAGTGGCGTCGTAGTCCTTGGGGGTGAAGATCTCCGCCACACCGAGCGCGCGCAACTCGGCAGCATCGGCATCGGGAATGATGCCGCCAACGACGACAGGGACATCGACAAGGCCGCCGGCGCGAAGGCCATCGAGAACCATCGGGACGAGTTCGCGATGCGATCCGGAAAGAATCGACAGCCCGACGACATGTACGTCCTCTTCGATCGCAGCCGCGACGATTTGCGCCGGAGTCAGCCGGATCCCCTGGTACACAACTTCAAATCCCGCATCCCGTGCGCGTACGGCAATTTGTTCAGCCCCGTTGGAATGGCCGTCGAGACCGGGTTTGCCCACTAAGAAGCGCAGCCGCCCGCCGAGCGCCTCGCCGGTCTCACGGACCAAAGCGCGCAACCGAACCAACGCCTCACTCGATTCACCGGCGCACATCGCCCCACTGACGCCCGTCGGAGGTCGGTACTCGCCGAAGACCGACCGCAACGCCTCCGTCCACTCCCCCGTGGTCACTCCGGCGCGGGCGCACTCCAGCGAGGCGTACATCAAGTTGTTCGAACCGCGGGCATCTGATTCGAGTTGGCTCAACGCTGACGCCACTCGCGCCTCATCGCGATCCGCGCGCCACAACTGAAGTCGTTCAATTGCGTCCTTCTCCACGTCGGGGTCAATGACCAGGATCGAGGTTCCCAGGTCGGACAACAGCGGGCTTGGTTCGGTTTCGCGATAGGCGTTGACTCCGACGACGATGTCTTCACCGGCCTCGATCCGCGCACGCCGAGTGCCATGAGCGGAGACCAGTGCGGACTTCATGTAGCCGGTCTCGATAGCGGCAACTGCGCCCCCCATCGATTCGATCCGAGACATCTCCTCGCGCGCCTCGCCGATCAATCCCGAAACCTTCGCCTCGATCACCGTCGAACCAGCGAAAATATCCTCGTACTCAAGCAAATCCGACTCGTAGGCCAACACCTGTTGCAATCGCAGCGACCACTGCTGATCCCACGGTCGCGGCAACCCCAGCGCTTCATTCCACGCCGGCAATTGCACGGCTCGCGCCCGCGCGTCCTTGCTCATCGTGACCGCGAGCATCTCCAGCACAATTCGGCCCACATTGTTTTCCGGCTGAGCCTCGGTGAGCCCCAGCGAGTTGACTTGTACGCCGTACCGGAACCGACGTTGCTTGGCGTCTGTGACCCCGTAACGCTCGCGAACCAAGTCATCCCACATCGCGACGAATGCGCGAAGCTTGCACATCTCTTCGATGAAACGAACGCCTGCGTTGACAAAGAAGGAGATCCGCTCGACCACGTCACCAAACCGCTCGAGCGCGACTTGGCCGGAATCACGTACGGCATCGAGCACTGCAATCGCCGTCGACAGCGAGAAGGCAAGTTCTTGCACGGGCGTCGCACCCGCTTCCTGCAAGTGATAACTGCAGATATTGATCGGGTTCCACGACGGAACCTCCGCTACGGAGTACGTCACCATGTCGGTGATCAGTCGCAGGCTCGGCTCAGGCGGGAAAACATAGGTTCCGCGCGAGAGGTATTCCTTAATAATGTCGTTCTGTGTCGTACCCGACAATGACGTCGATGCGATTCCGCGCTCCTCGGCGACCGCGATGTACAGCGACAGCAACCACATCGCCGTCGCATTGATCGTCATCGACGTGTTCATCTCATCCAGCGGGATGTCGGCCATAAGGGCGCGCATATCGCCAATATGCGCCACAGGTACGCCTACCTTGCCGACTTCTCCTCGGGCTAACTCATCGTCAGCGTCGTACCCAGTCTGCGTCGGTAGGTCGAAAGCGACCGACAACCCCGTTTGGCCTTTCGCCAGATTGCGCCGAAAAAGAGCATTGGATTCTGATGCCGAGGAGTGACCTGCGTAAGTGCGCATCATCCACGGCCGTTCCTTGCGCCGCGCGCTCTGCGGGCCGGGTTCTGATGCGGTCATATCAGTAAGGGTAGAAGCCCTGGCCCGACTTGCGACCCAGGTCCCCCGCCGCGACCATCCGGCGCAACAACTCGGGCGCGGCGAACTTCTCGTCCTTGGTGTCTGTGTAGATGTTCGTGGTGGCGTTAAGCATGATGTCGACACCGGTCATGTCGATCGTCTCCATCGGACCCATCGGGTGGCCAAAGCCCAGTCGACACGCGGCATCCACGTCCTCAGCCGTTGCCACCCCGCTCTCGACAAGGCGTACGGCCTCCATCGCGAGCGCGCTGATGAGCCGCGTCGTCACGAATCCCGCAACATCGCGATTGACCACGATGCAGGTCTTCCCAACAGACTCCGCGAATCCCTTGGCCGCAGCCAACGTCTCATCGCTGGTCTTGAACCCTCGTACTAGTTCGCACAACTTCATCAGGGGGACCGGCGAAAAGAAGTGAGTGCCGACCACAGATTCAGGGCGCGAAGTGGCCGCTGCGATCGAGGTGATGGGGATCGCGGACGTGTTGGTCGCAAGCACAGTCCCTTCAGCACACATGCGATCGAGCTCACCGAAGACTTTGGTCTTCACGTCAAGGCTTTCGAAGATCGCCTCGATGACGATGTCGACATCGGCAACGGCGTCGAGTTCCTTCGACGTTGTGATCCGATTGAGCGCCGCCACGGCCTCCTGTTCGGTCATGCGGTCCTTCGAGACGAACTTGGTAAAGGACGCTCGAATCGCTGCGAAGCCTCTACTCAGCGCATCGTCACTCACATCGCGCAGAACAACATCGTGGCCCGCGACAGCCGCCACTTGGGCGATGCCCGCCCCCATCAGTCCCGCACCAATCACCGCAACGCGCGTTGCCACAAATTCCTCCATCGGTTAGTCAATAGCTCGACGAGTCACGTCCGCGCCCAGGGATACCAAGTCGTTAACGAAGCCCGCATAGCCACGATCGAGGTGTTCCGCGCCGTACACCACCGTGATGCCCTCGGCGACGAGGCCGGCAAGTACGAGGCCCGCACCCGCGCGAATGTCGGTAGCTTCCACCGGAGCACCGGAGAGTTGAGTTCGGCCGCGTACGAGTGCATGGTGGCCGTCGGTACGAACGTCGGCGCCGAGTCGCGTCAGTTCGTGGACGAATCGAAAGCGCGATTCAAACAGATTCTCCGTCACCATCGCTGATCCCTGCGCGATCGCATTGAGGACAATGAACTGCGGCTGTAGGTCTGTCGGGAAGCCCGGGTAGGGCAGTGTCACGATGTCGACTGCGCGCGGCCGTGCATCCATCGAGATCCGAAGGCCGTCGGGCAAGATCTCTACCTCAGCGCCTGAAGTCGTTAATTTGTCCAACGCAATTTCAAGATGAATCGGCGTTGCACCGAGAATCCGGATGTCACCTCCCGTGATCGCTGCGGCAGCAGCCCACGTTCCGGTGACGATTCGATCCGCGACAGTGCGATGGCTCACCGGACTGAGTCCGTCGACTCCTTTGATCTCCAGCGTCGACGTACCTGCACCGCTGATGGACGCGCCCATCGCCGAGAGCATCGAGCAGATATCGACGATCTCGGGTTCGCGCGCCGCGTTGTCGATGATCGTGGTGCCATCAGCCAACACGGCGGCCATCAACAATGTCTCGGTCGCGCCGACACTGGGGAAGTCGAGCCAGATTTGCGCGCCCACCAAGCGCTTCGCACTCGACGCGACGAGGTAGCCATGCTCGCTACGCACTTCCGCGCCCATGCGTTCGAGTCCTGCGATGTGCATGTCAAGCCCACGCGAACCGATGTTGTCTCCACCCGGGAGAGCGATATCGGCCTCGCCGAGTCGCGTCAAGAGTGGACCCAGCACACAGATCGACGCCCGCATCCGGCGTACGAGGTCGTAGTCGGCTTTGTGTCGCGGTCGATCGGGCACGTCGATCACGACCGAGCCTTCGGCGGAGTCGTGGACGACGTCGCACCCAAGTCGACGGACCAACTCCGCCATGATCTCGACGTCGAGGATGGCGGGGACGTTCGTGAGCGTCGTGCGCCCTGGTGCCAGCAACGAAGCCGCCATCAACTTCAGCGCACTGTTTTTCGCGCCATGGACATGGACCTCGCCGACGAGTCGGGCACCGCCGACGACATGCAGGGCTTCCACGCGGGCAAGGATAGGCCGCCTAGAGTGTCGGGATGGTCAACCTCACCCGCATCTACACCCGTACCGGCGACGACGGCACCACCGCGCTCGGCGATATGAGCCGTACATCGAAGAACGATCCGCGCTTGATTTCCTTCGCGGATGTCGACGAAGCCAATTCATCGATCGGCGTGGCGATCGCGTTAGGCGGCTTGGGCACCGAGATTTCCGCGGTCCTCACCAGGATTCAGAACGATCTTTTCGACGTGGGCGCTGATTTGTGTACGCCGGTTGTCGCCGAACCCGAATTCCCACCCCTTCGCGTCGAACAGACCTATGTCGACGTGTTGGAGGCGTACTGCGACTCCTACAACGAGCGGCTCACCGCGTTGCGGTCCTTCATCCTGCCCGGTGGATCGGCCGGGGCGGCGCTGCTGCACGTGGCGCGCACGGTAGTTCGCCGCGCCGAGCGCAGCACGTGGGCCGCCATTGAGGTCCACGGTTCCTCGATGAACCCGTTGACCGCCACCTACCTCAACCGCCTGTCGGACCTCCTCTTCATCCTGGCCCGAGTCGCCAACCTCGCCCCTTACAACGTGGCCGACGGAGGATCGGCTGAAGGCGACGTCCTCTGGGTCCCCGGCGCCAACCGCTAACCCCACAATTGCGCGAGGATGTTGGAGAGTTCGCCGTCGCCGACGGACACCTCGCGGCCTTGAGCCATCCGCGCGTACTCGCCGTACTCCTGAACTCGCTGGACTCCTACGTCGGCGGGTGAGCCGAACCGCCGCCAGCGGCCATCGCAACCCCGATCGCGGTCATGTCCGGCTGCCACTCCTCGTCGGGCATCGTTGGCAGCGTGTCGCACCAGTCGATCACGGATGAGCCGCGGAGTTGAAGGAACCCTTCTGGCCGTGCTGTGAACCACCAATGCAGGTGCGCTCCGCCGTCGTGTTCCAACGGGCTCAGCAATACCGTCGGCACGGCTTGAGTCGATGTCGTACGATGCATCCATCGATCATCGGACCAGATTGACCCAGCGATCCCCTCGTCACACGTCTGGCACGCGTTGCCGCCCTCTCCGTCGCGTGGCGGTTCGGGGTGCACTGGATCGTCGAGCCGCTTGACCAGCAACTCGCCTTCGAACGCGAAGATGTCCCACATGGCGACATCCGGGACTGGGAGCCGTCCGTCGGAGTTTTGATTCGCCCGTATGCGGGCCATGAGGGCGACGTTGCGACGATGCAGGCGCGCACAATCTCACGGCCGCGCCACGAGGCAACGGCTTGGTTGGTGATCGATTCGGGCACCTGGGGCCCTGAGGGGCACCTGCATCGCAAACGAACTGGGGGATGAAAGCACCGCTCGTTCAATAGAGCCTGACGAACAGACCTTTCATGCAGAAAGGTTGTGGTTGGGCTAGGCGTCGGGGTTGGCTACTTTGAGGCGGGTTTCGGCTCGCGCGAGGGCTGATTCCGGGTCGTCGCTTTGAGTTGATGCGGTCCCAGTCGAACCCGAACCGCTGCCTGAGCCGCCCGACATGGTCGAAGCGGTCGTCTCGGCGACGGCTGATTTGGCGGACGCTCGAGCGGTTTCGGCCCGGGCGACGTCGATCTGCGTCGACAGTTCGGCCGACTCCGCCAACACCGAGACTCGATTGTCAGCCACCGAGAAGAAGCCCTTGTGTACGGCGAAAATCAGCCGTTCCCCGTCAGCACCCTCGATGCGTACGGCTGAATCAGCCAACAGCGCCAACACCGGTTCGTGACCCGGAAGAATCCCGATCTCGCCCTCAAGGGTTTTCGCGACCAAGCGAGTTGCCTCGCCTGCCCACACCATGCGATCAACCGCGACAACCTCGACCTTCAATAGCGCCATCGACGTCTCAGCTCGCCAGCTTGGCTGCGTTGCGCTCGACGTCTTCGATTCCGCCGCACATGAAGAACGCCTGCTCAGGCAGGTGGTCGTAGGCGCCCTCGGTCAATGCCTTGAACGACGCGATCGTTTCCTCAACCGGTACGAAGGATCCAGCCTGGCCGGTGAACGCCTCGGCCACGAACAAGTTCTGGGACAAGAAGCGCTGAATACGACGCGCGCGACCGACAAGGATGCGGTCCTCTTCGGAAAGTTCATCGATACCAAGGATTGCGATGATGTCTTGCAGGTCCTTGTATCGCAGCAAGATCTCTTTCACTCGCGCTGCAACCGCGTAGTGCTCTTCGCCGACGTAGCGAGGGTCGAGAAGTCGTGATGTCGAGTCCAGCGGGTCGACAGCGGGGTAGATACCGAGTTCCGAAATTGGACGTGACAACGTCGTCGTTGCATCCAAGTGCGCGAACGTGGTCGCTGGCGCTGGGTCTGTCAAGTCGTCCGCAGGGACGTAGATCGCCTGCA
>JBBRLC010000014.1:0-10920 GCA_038231595.1 Candidatus Nanopelagicales bacterium
ACGCCGGTCAGGTCGTGCTCGCGAAGATTGACGTCGACGCGGAGCCCGGGCTCGGCACCGCCTTCCAAGCTCAATCGATCCCGTCGATTCTTGCCGTACTCAAAGGGCAACCGGTGCCGCTCTTCACCGGCGCCGTACCCGAGGCAGAAGTTCGCGATGTCTTCGCGAAAGTTCTCGAAGCGGCGGCGGCGAACGGAGTTACTGGACGCGTTGATGTCGGTGAGGCTCAACTCGCAGTTGCCGCTACCGACGAATCGGGCCCGGCCGAGCCGACCGAACCCGACGCCTTCGACAAAGCAGCCGATGCCGTCGATGCCGGTGATTGGGACGGCGCCGATGCAGCATTTCGGGAAATCCTGACCGTGACACCCAGCGATGAGATGGCGACGGCGGGGCTCGCGCAGGTCGCGATTCTTCGACGTACGGACGGCATCGATCCGGTCGCCGCCGTGGCCGCGGCGAATGCTGGCGACGACCTCGAGACGGTCCTGACTGCTGCGGACGTTGAAGTGTTGAGCGGATTCGTCGACGAGGCATTCGCGCGGTTGACTACGCTGATCCGTTCCAGTGACGGCGATGATCGCAATCGAGTACGCACACGGTTGCTCGAACTATTCGAAACAGTCGGCAATGCCGACCCGCGAGTTCTCAAAGCCCGTACGGCCCTCGCCAGCGCGCTCTTCTAACCCGCCTCCCCGAGTCTGGACTTATCTACCCAAATACCCCCTGAAATAAGTCGATAAGTCCAGACTCGGCGGAAGGGGTGGGGTGACTGTGAGGTACGGGGGCACTCGAATGGCCTAGTTCGGAAGGACGATTAGTGACGCCCACGGCCCAGTGTCTCTGCAACGCCCTCGTCAACCTGCCTAACATCGCAAACGGATCGGTTGAATCGCGGTAACCGCTGTTCGACCGATACTTCCACGAGCCGTTGATGGGTGGGTTTGGTGTCCAACGTGCGAACCGCAGTGCGCGTCGGGGTTGACGTGATGGCGGTAGGCGAAGTCCAACGCAGTATCGATGCTTTTGGTGACCGCTATTTGACCCGAGTCTTCACCGAACACGAGTTGGCATGTACGGCCGGAGATGACGCCACCCGAGCCCGCGGCCTAGCGGCCCGATTTGCGGCCAAAGAAGCAACATTGAAAGTCCTTCACACTCAAGATGCCCAGCCTGACTGGCGATCAATTGAGGTACGCCGTACTGCTGGCGGTTGGTGTGAGATCAAGTTGTCTGGACGCGCGGCCGACCTCGCTCACCAACAGGCCATCAGTGATCTCGACGTGTCCATGTCACACGAAGGTTCCACCGCGGTAGCCGTCGTTGTTGCCGCGTGCGCTGAGCAGCGAGGGAGCGAGCTCTGATGGACGATCGCATTCGCGATGTCTTGGACCAACACGGTCGCCTCGGCGTAGACGTCGGCAAACTCGACGACCGAGCCGACTTGTACGAAGCCGGCCTCACGTCCCATGCGAGCGTCAACGTCATGCTGGGCCTTGAAGATGCGTTCGATATCGAGTTCCCCGAGCGACTCCTACGCAAGTCCACCTTTGCCAGCGTCGATTCAATCCGCTCGGCGCTGGCCGAACTGAGCGTTCAGTGACCGCCCCGGTGCTACGCAGCGAACCCAGCGTCGTCGATCTCGCCAGCGAGATCAGCGCGCAGGTCGTCGCGCCCGCAGCAGGTGCGGTCGACCAAGAGGCGCGATTCCCTCGCGAAGCCTTTGATGCGATCGCCGCTGACGGTCTGCTCTCCGCATTCGTCCCACGCGCCCAGGGTGGTCGCGGCGCCTCGATCACCGAACTTGTCGCCGTCACCGAACAACTCGCCAAGAGTTGCTCGTCGACAGCGATGGTGTACGCGATGCACCAAATCCAGGTTGCGTGTCTCGTACGCCATGGCCGGTCTCCGGCACTGCGCCAACTCACCCACGAGTTGGTCGACCACCAACTCCTCTTCGCGTCCGCGACGACGGAAATTGGAATCGGCGGGGACGTACGCACCAGCACGTGCGCCGTCGAATCCGATGGCACCCACTTCAGTCTCGCGAAGAATGCGCCCGTGATCTCGTACGGCGCGTACGCCGACGCGATCTTCGCGACGGCACGCCGCGACCCCGATGCCCAACCCAACGACCAAGTCCTGGTGGCTTGTCGCAAAGACTCGTTGACACTTGAACCCACCAGCGTGTGGAACACCCTCGGATTCCGCGGCACCTGCAGCCCCGGCTTTATGCTCGCAGCGTCCGGTGATGCTGGCCTGATTCTCGACGACCCGTACGGCGACATCTCGGCGCAAACGATGCTGCCGGTCTCGCACATCTTGTGGAGTTCGGTGTGGCTGGGCATGGCCGGCGCCGCCGTCGACACGGCGCGCAAGTTCGTGCGGAATGCCGCGAGGTCTCGCCCAGGCACGACACCGCCCGGAGCGACACGACTCGCGGAACTCATGTGCCTCTACCAACAATTCGAAGAGACCGTGCACAGCGCGGCAACTCGCTATGACGCGATCCGCGACGATGTCGACGCGTTATCCAGCATGAACTTCGCGATTGGGATGAACACTCTCAAAGTCGGATCGTCCAATGTCGTTGTCGACATCATCAGTAGGGCAATGCTCATCGTCGGTATTTCGGGATATCGCGAGGACTCCGAGTTTTCGTTGGGTCGTGTCCTACGCGATGCGCACGGGGCCGCACTCATGGTGAACAACGACAGGATCATCGCCAACACCGCGCAGTTGCTTCTCGTGGCGAAGGATTGAGGTCATGCGATGGAACTCCAAGACGCGCAAGCGCAGTTTCGTGCTGACCTAGTCGCGGCGGACCTCCTCGTTCAGACATCAGTCGACGGCTTGTACGGGCGATCGGGCGCCTTTGAGGACATCGTCGACGGAATCGATCGAGTGGTTGTCGCTGCGGGCGCCGATCACAACGCCGCTCGTTATCGATTCCCGCCGGTCTTCCCCCGCGCGGATTTTGATCGCACCGACTACCTCGCCTCATTTCCCGATCTGACCGGCTCGATTCACACCTTCACCGGGTCTACCCGGGAGCATGCTGACGTATTGGCTATGCATGCCCAGGGCGGGGCTTGGGGTGCCCTGCTTGCCCAGTCTGAGGTCATGCTGGCGTCTGCTGCGTGTCATCCGGCGTATCCGATGTTGTCCGGTTCGCTGCCCGAAGGTGGACGACGTCTCGACATCTACGGGTATTGCTTCCGCCATGAGCCAGCCGTTGACCCCGCTCGTATGCAGGCCTTTCGTCAGCATGAGTTTGTCTATGTCGGACCCGACAACGATGCCCTCGCGCATCGCAACCTGTGGGTTGAGCGCGGGATGGACGTTCTGGCCGCCATCGGACTACCCGCGGCGCCGGTCATCGCCAACGATCCCTTCTTCGGTCGCGTAGGCCGCATGCTCGCGGTCAATCAACGGGACGAGGAATTGAAGATCGAGTTGGTTCTCCACCTTTATGACGGACTCGGCGACGGTACGGCGGTCGTCTCCTGTAACTGCCACATGGACCACTTCGGTAAGAACTTCGAGATCGATACCGCTGGCGGCGAAGTTGCTCACTCCGCGTGCGTGGGCTTCGGCATGGAACGAATCGCGCTCGCGCTGCTTCGTCATCACGGACTCAATTCGGCGCAATGGCCGGCTCTAGTCAGAAACGCACTTTGGCCATGATGTTGTCACTCCACGATCTTGACGCGTCGTCCTACCGTGCGCATCCGATTCACGGCGAAGATCGAATCTGGACCGAGACTAATTGCTACATCGACCTGTGGGTCGAGTTGTTGCATTCGCTGAATTTCGATCCCGTTGCGGCAACATCATGTGCGTTCAGCGCTGACTTCGAAGGCGATCAATGGGCCTTTCTCAAGTTCCCCACCGAAGACATTCGCGTGTTGTACGGCGTTGACGTCGCCGAAATCAACGTCTGGCGCGACGTACTCGACCACATTGAGGAACAGTTGGTCCGCGGGCGACTCCTCACCGTGGAGGTCGATTCGTGGTGGCTCCCGGATACCGCCGGTGTGTCCTATCGCACCGGTCACGTGAAGACCACGATCTCGGTGCAAATGCTGGATCGCGCGAATCGCACCGCGGGCTACTTTCATGGCCGCGGCTATTTCGAAGTAGAGGGTAAAGATTTCGATCAACTCTTTTCGCTGACGACCTCGACCCTGGTTCCCTACGTGGAACTCGTCCGACTCGAACGGGCGCACACCTCCTCACTGACCGATGCGGTCGCGATAGCTCACGGGCACATCGACCGGCGTCCCGACGACAACCCGGTCGATCGACTCGCTATACGACTCGAAGCGGACATGTCGCTGTTGAGCAGCGCGGGGTTGGACTTCTTTCACGTGTACTCGTTTGCGGTGCTTCGCCAGTTCGGCGCGACCGCTGAACTCGCGGGTGACTTCACCGACTGGGCGACCGCTGCGGGGCAGACGACTCTCGCGAATGCGGGCGACAATTTCCGGGCAGCATCGACTGCGGCGAAGTCGCTCCAGTTTCGGCTCGCGCGCGCAGCACGAGGTCGCGCGGTGGACATCGATGAGTCATTGACGGTGATGTCCGAACGTTGGGCAGCAGGAATGCGCGATGCCGTGAAGTGGCGTGCGGAGTCGTCGTGATGGCAGACGATTTGTTGGCTAGCGCACGCTGGAGTTGCGCTCCGTCGACACCCGATTCTCTCACGGTCCGTGACCTGGGCGACGCGGAACTGGAGTGGTTCGCCGCGGAAGTCCCCGGGACAGCCGCGAGCGCGGTGCGGGCTCGTGACGGCTGGGATGCAGCTCAGCAACGTAACTACGACGCCACGGACTGGTGGTTTCGAGCGACGTTCGATGCGACGAGTGACGGACCGTGGATCCTGCGCGTAGAGGGAATCGCCACCGACGCGCACGTCTGGCTAAATGGTGAGCTGATCCTCCACAGCATCAACATGTTTCGCTCGTACGTGATCGATATTGCTGACCTCCTGCGTACCAACGAACTCGTCATTCATTGCCGTGCGGTGTCACCCCGCGTGGCTGATCGCCGACCGCGCGCACGTTGGCGTACGCGGCTCGTGAGTCAACAAGGTCTTCGGTGGTGGCGCACGTCGTTGCTGGGCCGTATTCGATGGCCGGGCTACTCCGTCGTCGTCGGGCCGTGGCGTCCGATTACCTTGACGCCACGTTCGGCGGTGGAACTGACTGGCGACCGCGTTCAGACCCGAGTCGAAGATGGCCGACGATTCGTCGACGTCGACCTCTACGTCGACTCTGGAGATCAGCAGACCGCGGAACTGCACATCGCCGGGATGATCGCTCCTCTCCAAATCGAGCGCGAAGCCGCGGCTTGTCGGATTCTCGGGACAGTCGAAGTCCCCGACGCGCAACTGTGGTGGCCGCATACGCATGGGGCCCAACCGCTTTACGACGTGGCGATCTCTGTCAATGGACACGTACGCCCCCTGGGACGAGTCGGATTCCGAACGATCGTCGCTCAACGCGCGGATGGCGGATTCACCCTTGAAGTCAATGCCCAGCACGTGTTCATGCGTGGTGCCTGCTGGGTGTCGCCCGACGTCACGTCGCTCAATCCGACAGACGAGTCGATCGAGGGTGCGCTGATGCAACTTCGCAACGCGGGGCTGAACATGGTACGACTCACGGGGACATCGGCGTACGAGTCAGAGTCGTTCTGGAATCTGTGCGATCAACTAGGGATCATGGTGTGGCAGGACGCGATGCTCGCCACCATGGACCCACCTGATGACGCCGACTTCCTGCGCGAGTTGCACGTGGAACTAAGCGACGTCTTCACCGGCTTGCGCGGTCGACCTTCGCTGGCAGTTCTGTGCGGGGGCAGCGAGACCGAACAGCAAGCGACCTTCATGGGACTTGGGGCCGAAGCCCGTCGTAATCGCGTTCTTGATGAGGTGATTCCCCGGCTCGCGAGTGACGTGCTTCCCGACGTTCCCTACGTCACCTCAAGCCCCAGCGGTGGTGCGCTTCCCACCCACGTTGGAACCGGGGTAGCCCACTACTTCGGCGTTGGCGGCTATCAGCGACCGCTGTCGGACGTACGAGCAGCGGGCGTGCGATTTGCTTCAGAGTGCCTCGCGTTGTCCAACCCACCCGAAGCGTCGTTTGTTGATCTGCATTTCGGCTCGGCGGCTGCGGCGGGACACCACCCCCAATGGAAACGCGGAGTTGCACGCGACGCGGGAACCTCGTGGGACTTCGAAGACGTACGCGATCACTACGTCCGAGAGATCTTCGGGCTCAATGCTGCAGAGTTGCGACGCGAAGATCCCGCGTGGGCGCTCGATGTGGGGCGCGCGACTGTGGCAGCGCTCGCAACGCATGTGTTCACGGAGTGGCGTCGACCTCGGTCAACGTGCGCCGGCGGACTGATCCTCACGGGTCGCGATGTCGTACCTGGCGCGGGGTGGGGGATCGTCGACTCCGATGGGCAGCCGAAATCGATGTGGTACGCGCTCGCGCAGGTCTGTGCTCCACAAACGATCCTTACCAGCGATGAGGGGCTCGACGGTTTTTGGCTTCATGCGATCAACGATGGCGAAGTGGCTCTGTCCGGTCGCATCGAGGTTGACGTGTTTGGAGTCAACGGTCGGTTGCTCATCAGCGAATCTGAATCCTTAGTCGTACCCGCCCACTGTGCTGAGTCGCTCAGTGTCGATTCAGTCGTCGGCGGATTCAGAGACCTCGGCAATGTGTTTAGTTTCGGCGCCCCGACGTACGACTGCCTGCGTGCACGCTGGATCATCGGCGGCGATCGGGTGGTGTCCGAGTCCACCATTCTTACCCTCGGGCAGCAACGTCCGCGTGTGAACGACGTGGGATTGACGGCGCGCGCCAAGCCAGCCGCACACGACTCGTGGACGTTGACAATTGCAACTCGTGAGTTGGCACAGTGGGTTGCTATCGACGTAGCCGGATTCCACCCCACCTCGTCGTGGTTTCATCTCGCAGCCGGCACTTCGCGGGAAATCACGTTGACACCATTGGGATCCGCGGCAGCCCCCACTGGGTCGGTGCGGGCGCTGAATAGTGCTGTCGCCGTGGAGATTTCGCGATGACCCCACTGTGGTTTTCCGTCGGTGAACACCAGTGCTTTGGCTGGTGGCACCTCCCGGTGGATGGACGCGCGCGCAGTGCGGCGATTCTGTGCCCCCCGTTGGGGATGGAGCACCTTGTCGCCCATCGCACGATGCGCACACTGGCCGAGTCACTCTCGTCGCGCGGAGTTGCGTGTCTTCGCTTTGACTACCCCGGCACGGGGGATTCCACCGGCGACTTGACCTCGCCCAATCTCGTGTCGGCTTGGCTAAAGAGCATCGAGGTCGCCGTGGCCGAGGCGCGGACGATGGGACTCCACCACGTGAGCGTGATCGGACTTCGCATGGGAGCAAACCTCGCGTGGGAAGCACTGTCGAACGGGCTCGAAGTCGAAAGGGTGGTCCTGTGGGATCCATGCCGATCCGGTATCGGGTTCTTGCGCGAGAAGCGTGCCCTTCAACTGTTGGAGTTCCCGGAGACAGCGAATCACGTCGTTGATGACCGAGGCTTTGACACCCCCGGCTTCTACTACCCCCAAGCGATTGCCGACGATCTTCGGCGGCTCGCCATCGGAGTCGACGCGGCGTTCACCAACCGCCCGCTGCTACTGATTCGACCGGACAAGACAGTTGGGGCGAATGTCGGGCTGTTGGCCGAAGATCCCCGGATCGATGTCGCCGAAACGATGGACCAAAATCTGCTCTTCGACGTTCCCGACATCTACACTCGCGTTCCTCAGCACACCGTCGAGTCGATCGCCGCCTGGATTGCCGACCGCGCACCCGACGCGACGGTCGAGTGCGTTGTGAATGCGCCACCCTCGGCGGTTGTCGACCGCGACGGCACCGGCGCTGCGATCGTCGAGCGAGGTGTCTATCTCGGTGCGTCGAAACTGTTCGCGATCGTGACCGAGGGAGAGTCCACGGCCGGTCCTACCGTGTTTCTCACCAACACGGCGGTGACCTATCACGTGGGTCCAAATCGGATGTGGGTTGAGGCGGCCAGAGAAGCCGCCGCACGTGGGTGTCGAGTTGTCCGGTTCGATGTTAGCGACGTGGGCGACAGTTCGCGGGGCTCTGTGGCCAACGGCCCGCATTACTACACCCGAGAGTCGTTCGACGATGTGACCGAAGCAATCGAATCCTTCCCGCCACTCGGCGGGGCCGAGAACGTAGTCGTTGGCCTGTGTTCCGGTGCCTGGATGGCCCTCATGCTGGCGGGAGAGGGGCGAGGCGTCAAAGCCGTACTTCTTAATCCGCTGCGCATGCAGCGTCGACCGAATCCGATGGGACCACACGGTCGAACCATTCCAAGCATACGAATCGGCGTGCACAAGCGATCGACGCGTTGGAAATTGTTGGAGAAGCTCGTTGTTCTCGGCTGGCGCACAGCCGCAACGCTGCACGTGGTCAATTCGACTACGAGCTCGATTTGCTCAAGGGCCACTCGCAACAGCGACATCGTCGTATTCATCGGCCGTGAAGAGCGCGTCGCCTTCGACATGGCAACACCGCTGTTTGCGAGCGGTCGCATTGAGCGGCGCGACAACGTCGACATCAATTTCATCGATCATGACGATCATGCATTGTTGACGCGCGCGGTCCGTGAAGTCTTTTCGATGGCAGTTCTCACAGCGGTGACAACGGCCAGTGACGAACGCATCGGCCTTTCGTCATAGGACCATCGTACGAACAGATGATCGTGCTGATCCAAATGAGTGGACTCCTTCACTTGGCGTGACATTGAGCGGGGTTGGACACCTACTCTCGCTGCACAACATCTCTTCCGAGGTGTTGTGACTCCTACAAGGTCCCGTCTCGATTGGCCTTGTCGAGAGTTCATGCCGGCCGGGTACCAGTGCGACTTTCAGGGGGACCAGATGACGATCGACTCGGGATCTCGTACACATCGGGCGGGAGTACGACGAGCGGCTCATCCGAAGGTCTCAATTGTCATTCCGGCTATGAATGAAGCACGCAACTTAGCCGCTGTCTTGCCGACGTTGCCCCGCGTCCACGAGGTGATCCTTGTCGACGGCAATTCGCACGACGACACGATCACGTCAGCACAGGCGGCGATGCCCGACATCAAGGTCGTCCACCAAACGCGACGGGGCAAAGGAAACGCACTTGTGTGCGGCCTTGAGGCTGTCACGGGTGACATCATCGTGATGTTTGACGCCGATGGATCAGCCGATGCTCGCGAAATTCCACGATTCGTCGACGCGCTGGTCGCCGGTGCCGACTTTGCTAAGGGAAGTCGATTTCGGGACGAGGGTGGAAGCACGGACATCACGCGCTTCCGCTCCTTCGGCAACGACTTCCTCAATGGGGTCACCAACCTGCTGTTCGAGACGAAATTCACCGATCTTTGCTACGGCTACAACGCCTTCTGGGCCGACATCGTCCCGTCACTGGCGTTGCCCGACCCACGACCCGCCTCCAATGGTGGGGCGATGACCTGGGGGGACGGCTTCGAGATCGAATCCATGCTCAATTGCCGCGTGGCGGCCGCTGAGTTGGCGATCTGCGAAGTGCCGAGCCACGAGCTCCCGCGAATTCATGGTGAAAGCAACCTCAATGCCATCCGCGATGGCTTCCGGGTCCTGCGCACTATCTGGTCCGAGTACCGCCGCTCGCGTCGTAGCGCGCGGATGGATCGCGTCGCGAGTAAGCCACAGACCGAGCCAACCCGCGTCATCGACTTGCGTGATTCAGCGAGCTCATGGATGGTCGAGGACATGGGATGACCTCGAACGTTGACGCAACTGTCGTGATCGCGTGCCATTCCATGGCGCGTTGGAGTTTCACGATGGCCGCTATCGAATCGGCGCTCGCACAAGACCCACCCCCCAGTCGCGTCATCGTGGTGTCGGACAACAACCTCGGCCTGCACAGTCGGTTGTGCGCTGAGTTGAAGGGCGTTGTCGTCCTACTCAACACCGGGGAACGCGGTGCCTCCGCCACGCGCAACTTGGGTGTGGCGCATGCCGATACGACTCTTGTGGCCTTTCTCGATGATGATGCCCGCGCCAGACCCCAATGGCTTGACCAACTTGTCGCTCCCTTCGCTGATCCCGACGTGGTGGGTACCGGGGGTGGGATCGATCCAGAGTGGGAAGGGTCGCAACCTCATTGGTTCCCCGCGGAGTTCCGCTGGGCCATCGGTGCGTCCTACGAGGGCATGCCCACCACTATCGAGCGTGTTCGCAACGTGTGGAGCGGCAACATGGCCGTACGCCGTGTTGCGTTCGATCGAGTTGGAGGGTTTCGCGCCGGCTTCGGCAAGATCGGAGATGCCTCCCGCCCCGAAGACACGGATTTCTGCATTCGTGTTGCGGCGGGAACTTCCGGCACCTGGATGTACGTCCCAGAGGCAAGAGTCGACCATCGAGTGCCGCAAGAGCGCGGCACATTTCGATTCTTCCTCAAGCGTTGCTATGCCGAGGGCCGAGGAAAGATCGAGATGTCTCGGCTGCTCGATGAGGGGGGTTCGCTGGGTGCTGAGGGGGAGTACATGCGCCGTGTTCTGCCCAGGGGAGTGCGCCGAGGCATTTCCGCCGCGGTCGTTCACGGCCATTTCAGTGGGCTTTCACGAGCGGGGGCAATTGTGGCCGGCGCAGCGGCTTCCGGGTTCGGCGCGAGCCGAGCTCTCCTGTCCGGCAAACGGGGAATCCCGAGTGCAGCAGGTCCCTTGAGCGAGGAGGCCGTTGTTCCGACGGGTTGATGATGAACACAACCGAAGTCCTGACCCCCACAGAATCGGTGAAAGTGTCGATCTCCCAAGTGGGCGACGAGTGGGCGAGCACGCGAGTGATCGATGTCGACGTGGCGATCGCAAT
>JBBRLC010000015.1:0-10919 GCA_038231595.1 Candidatus Nanopelagicales bacterium
GCCGGCGTTCTTCGGCCGTCGCTAGCGATCTCAATTCGCTGAACAACGCCGCTATGTCGAGGCGCAACGCGGCTTGGTCGGCCATATCTTGGGCCGCCACCAAATCGTGAGCGGGCCACGGCGCGCTGCCACGTTCGATTCCGATCATGGCAGTGCGGTGTTGGTCGAGCAAGATGGGAATCGCTGCGCTGTAACCGATTGCGGGGTCGCTAAAACTCCCGCCCCGTTGTTGAGCCTGACCGTGGCGGCCTACTCGCGCCCACAAACTGTCTTCCCCACCGGCGTACCAATCGACGGACTCACTGCCGTGCATGGCTAGCGGGACGAGGACTCCGGAATCGACGGGGACAAAGAGGGCGGCTCGTTCGAATGGCACAACCTCGCCTACGTCGGCGAGCACCTGTTGGGCCAAACTGACCTCGTCGAGGCCAGTAGGTAGGCCGCTAGCAATTTCGCGGAGTCGAGTCAGGAGGGCGTGAGCCGCTTCGTAAGAGACGTCGTCAGAACTACGGCGCCGCTGCAGCGATCGCATCCAGGCACCGATAATGCCGGTGGCAATGGATAGACCCACCCATTCGACGATCAGTGACCAATCGAACGACTTCCAACCCGTTTCTTCAAAGTAGTCACCGATCAACAGCCCGATGGCGGTGGTGACGGAAGCAACGGCTACGCCGATGAGTCCAGCGTTCAGGCCGGCGATGAAAGTAGGGACAACGAGATACGGCAGCAGTGGTACGCCGACGTCACCTATGGCGCCGATCACGATCGCGACCAGTAGAGCCTCGAAGAGTGGCGCCAATCCCGTCGCTCGCCACAGCCAGGCTGGTGCCCTGCGTGGCGGTCTCGCAGACGCAGCAACCGCGATCCCGACCAGGGCCAGCAAACCACCCCAGGGGTGACGGGGCCCGTGCTGCAGGGTGAGTGCGGCACAGATGGCGAGCACTCCAAACCGCAGGACGGAGACGGGCCGGGGCCGATCTGCTCGAGGGCGTCGAACCGGGCTCGGTCGTAGCAGGGTCGGAATGGGTTGGAGGTCACTCACAGGGCGACGTTGGCACACCGACCCAGAGCGATGGGTCAGACCACGCCGATATGCCCTGTGCCAAGTTGAGCGAGCCGATCTAGGTGCCCCTGACCAGGAGGTCGTAGATGGAGATCGCGGCAGGTCCAAGAATGATCACGAACAAGCTCGGCAAGATACAGAAGATGAGCGGAAAGAGAATCTTGACCGGAACCTTTTGTGCTGCTTCCTCGGCTCGCTGTGAGCGCTTGAGCCGCATTTCCTTGGCTTGCACGCGCAGCACGTTGGCAATGGGAATCCCCAGGGTATCGGCTTGAAGCATCGCGGTGACGAACGTCCGCAGATCAGCAACGTCGGTGCGATCGACCAACCCGCGAAGCGCGTCCGCGCGCCCGGTACCGATCTGCATCTCTTGGAGAACACGAAAGAGTTCCTCCGCCAATGGACCCTTGGTGTTCTTGGCGACCTGAGCCAAAGCCGCATCGAAACCAAGACCCGATTCGACGGAAATCATCAACATGTCGAGGGCGTCGGGCAGGGACTTGGTAATCGCGTCGGTTCGGTTGTATGCCGTTTGGTACAGAACCAGGTCAGCGGCGTAGAAACCGAGGATGCCGAGTCCGGCACCGAAGACGATTGCCCACAGGATGTTGCCCAGCATGAGCGGAACGATCACACCCACGGCAAGACCGGCCATCAGGCCAAGGGCTTTGAACGCCAAGACACGGTCGACGTCCCAACCGACGGGATTTCCTGCGAGTTCGAGTTTGACCCGAAGTCGCTCCGAGCGACCTGTGGGCGTGAATCGCCGACCTAACCGAACGAGGCGGTCCCAGGCTGGCCCGACGACGCGATCGTTGAATGACGGATGCAGATCCGCCCGCATCGAGCGCGGCGCAGACTCAATGGCCTCAACGGCGGCCAGAGAACGGGACACGGTCTCGCGTTCCGTGGTCAGCCCACCGATCGAGGTGAGAAGGACCACGACACCGGCGAAGACTCCGATGAGTCCGATGTAGAGCACCCAGTTATCCATGTCAGATCTCCACATCAACGATCTTGCGAAGCCAGGCGATGCCGGCGATCAAGAGGCCGACGGCGACGACGAGCATGGCCAGGCCCACCGCGCTCGTCAGCAACGGCTTGACGTACTCAGGGCGGAAAAGAATGAAGAAAGTACCGACGAGAATGGGTAGACCGGACAGGATCCAGGCGGACAGCCGGCCTTCAGCAGAAAGCGCTTGAACTTGACGCCGAAGCCGAGCCCGATCGCGCAAAGTGGCAGCCACGTTGTTGAGAACCTCGGTGAGGTTTCCACCAACCTCGCGCTGAATTCGAATGGCCATGACGACCCATTCGAAATCCTGGCTGTCCATTCGATAGGCAACCGCCTCGAGCGCGTCTTCGGTCGGAACACCGAGTCGCGCCTCGACAAGTGCTCTGCCGAACTCCGACGAGATCGCACCTTCGCTTTCGCGAACGACGGTGTCAACAGCTTGCAACAGCGAATATCCGGCCGAAAGCGACGCGGCGATGAGTTGAAGCGTATCCGGAAGGCTATTTGCGAATTCTGATTTGCGGCGTACTTCCTTGGTCGTCAGGTATGCGAGCGGAACCAGAACGCCCACCGCGAAGCCCATCAATGCGGGGATGGGGCGGAAGTTGAAGAGCAACAACATCACCAAAGTCACACCGAGAGCGAGTCCGACATGGAGTAGCAACCATTCAGCTGGCTTGAGTGGCAAGCCTGCTGACTCAAGCCGCTTGGCGAGTACGGAGTCAAAGTCGCGCTTTTGAACGAGCTTGTCGGCGAAATCAACGGCGGATCGTGCAACCGCGCTGTTTCCGAACGAACCGGACTGGGCACTGGACGGCTCGAGCGTTGTGGGCGCAGTCGCATAGGTGGCCAGGCGCCGACGCATGCGACCGCCTTGGCGGCCATTGACGTCGGCGGACAGCAAGGCCATAACGAGCAGCGTCGCCAAACCCGAGAAGAAGATGGAGACGCCTACCACGAGAACCCACGAGTGGCTCCAGAAGGCCGACCCGGTGTCCGCGGGTTGGTAGTCGATGGAAAGCAGCGCGGTGATCATGCGGGCATCCCGAATTTCTCGAACGCGAAGATCTCGGTGTCCGCCTCGATGCCCAAGAGCGCCATCTTGTCCAAGAACTTGGGGCGCAGTCCGGTTGAGCGCAAACGCCCGCGGGCGACGCCGTTCTCGTCGTAGCCGGCCTGGTAGTCGAAGGTAAACAGATCCTGGAACGTCACGACTTCACCTTCCATGCCCACAACTTCGGTCACGTGGGTGATTCGGCGAGTTCCGTCCTTGAATCGGGTCTGGTGAACGATTAGATCGATCGCGCCAGAGACCTGCTCACGAATCGCTCGGACTGGCAGGTCAATGCCGGCCATCAGCACCATGGTCTCGACGCGAGCGAGTACGTCGCGCGGGCTGTTGGCGTGGACCGTACAAATCGATCCGTCGTGACCCGTGTTCATGGCT
Source organism: Candidatus Nanopelagicales bacterium (assembly GCA_038231595.1). GTDB lineage: Bacteria > Actinomycetota > Actinomycetes > S36-B12 > JBBRLC01 > JBBRLC01. The sequence continues at coordinate 3,529 of JBBRLC010000015.1, forward strand.
TGAAGCATGTCCAAGGCAGCTCCGTCGCGGATTTCTCCGACGATGATGCGGTCGGGACGCATGCGAAGTGCGTTGCGGACGAGGTCACGAATGGTGATCTCGCCGCGTCCTTCAATGTTCGGCGGTCGTGCTTCCATCCGCACCACGTGCTCTTGGTGCAACTGAAGTTCGGCGGCATCTTCGATCGTGATGATGCGTTCTTCTTGAGGAATGAAAGACGAAAGCACGTTCAGCGTCGTGGTCTTGCCGGCACCCGTACCGCCGGACACCAGGATGTTGAGTCGGCCGCGAACACACGCCGAAATCAAGTCCGCCACCTGGGTGGTCATGGTGCCAAAGGACACCAGGTCCTCCGCCTGGTACGGATCTGGCGAGAACTTACGGATCGTCATGACCGCACCATCGACCGCAAGGGGCGGCACAATCGCATTGACGCGGCTGCCATCTGGGAGGCGAGCATCGACCATCGGTGACGCCTCATCGACGCGCCGGCCCACGCGGGACACGATCTTGTCGATGGTGCGCTTGAGGTGGGCGTCATCGGTGAAGGCACCGTGGGCGCGTTCGATTTTGCCGCCGCGCTCGATGTAGATAACCCCGGGACCGTTGACCATGACCTCGGTGATTTCCGGGTCACGCAGGTACGGCTCGATGGGCCCGTATCCCAAAATGTCGTCGGCAATGTCCTGCGCGATGTTCGCGCGTTCGGCAACTGTGAGTGGAGTTTCCTCCGCCGACATGACGCCCTGAAGTGTTGCGCGCACTTTCTGGGCCAACTCGGCTTCGGTCATGTTGCTGTCGTAGAGTTCCGGGCCGAGGCTCTCGAGCAACGCCGCGTGGACGGCGCGCTTGAGCTCAGCATGTGGGTCAGCAACCGAGGCCGCGTTGGTACGCGTGGACGTCTGGTCCATCGCGTCGGTGAGCTCGGGGCCCACACCGCGATCCCTGCGTGCTTGTGCGAGACGGTCGGAGAGACTCACGGCTTCACCCCTTGTTCTTCCGGCGCAAGATGCGTCGGTCAGTGCGGATCTGGATGGGGATGTCGTCCTCAGATGCAGGGGCGAGAACGAATTCTTCGGTGAACTGGCGGATCGCCAGGCTCACCGGGTGTTTGGGCTGATCGGTGATCAGCGGCACACCTTTGTTAGTCGATGTGGGCACCTCGCGCGAAGACGGAATTTGCGAAGAGATCGGTGCCTTGATGGTCTTCTCGACGTCGGAAAGGTCCAATCCAACCTTTGCGTCGGCGCGGTTAAGAACGACGCGACAACGGTCGCGCGAGAATCCAATGTCGTCGAGAGTCTTCAAGGTGACTTTGAGATTCTTCAAGGCTGGGATGTCGAGCGTTGCCAACAAGGCGACAACATCGGACATGTCAAACGCGGTGAGTACGGCGTCAGTCAACGCCGGCGGCGTATCGACGACGACGTAGTCAAATGAGTTGCGTAGCAAGGTCAAGACGTGACCGACGAGCTCCCCACTGATCTTCTCTTCATCATTTGGCTCGTGCGGCGCAGCGAGCACCTTGAGCCCACTCTTGTGTGGAGTGAGCAGCGACAAGAGCGCCGGAGTGTCGAGATCCTGGCCGTACGGAGCTGCATCCGCAATGGTGTGATCCGGGAAGATCTGCAACGCGATTGACACGTCACCAAACGCGAGGTCCAAGTCAACCAAGACGACGCTCCCTCGACCACTTGCTGCGAGTCCCGCTGCCAAGTTGGTGGATAGGGTCGTCTTGCCACAGCCGCCTTTTGCGGAGAAGACGGTCACGATCCGGCCCTTGGTGATCTCTTCGTCCGACGAATCGCCGGCCGCCGAGTTATCACGTAGGGCGCGGGCGAGGTCCTTGACCCGCTTGAGCGCCCCAGGGAGAGCTGAGACTTCGCGCTCCAGAATCACTTCCCGTACCCCGGCGCGCAAAGCTTCGGTCAGCAGCGGAGTGTCGATGCGACGACGTATCAGTACGACCCCAAGACTCGGTCGCGACAGACGCATCTGCTCAGCCAGATCGAACGCGGCACGTTGATCCACGCTCGGCCCGAGCACCACGGCGTCTTCCCAGAGGGTGTCCTCAAGATGGTCGCGGAGTGCGGCCATCGTGGGAAGGACGAGGGTGTCTGGTCCGATGGCGCCTTTGATGGCGTCCGCGCCAACGGAATCAAACTCGACGATTGAAGTCATGAGTTACTCGGGCCTCGCCCTCGTGTCGTAGGGGGAAGGATCACGGGGTGAACAGGTGGTTCAGGTCAGTGCCGCTACTGGGTGCGACCTTCGAGTTCTTGTCGATCAGGGTGAAGAAAACCTTGCCGACCTCATTGGCCAGCCCGAGTTTCTCCGTCTCCTTCTGCGACAGACCCAAGGTGAGGATCGCGGTGGGGATTTGTTCAGCATTGGCCTGGTCACCCGAGCCCGACGTACGGGTCGTGACGGTGGACGGGCCAACCGCGATCACCGGAACGCCGGTGAGAACGAGGCGGGTGTAGGCCGGTTGCTTGTCGACCTGAGGCATCGTCACGAAGACGGCGACCTGCGATCCAGGAGCCAAGAAGCCAGCGACGCGCGCAGGGTCACCGAGTTGTACCGACGAGGCCACCTTGCCGGCAGGGATCTCAAGGCCATTGCTCACGCTCAAGTTTCCGAACATGCTGGTCAGCACCTGCTGGCCGGTCTGAACCGGTACCTGCGCGACAAGAGACTGAATCGATGAGGTGTCAGCCAGGGCGCCCGGGGCGACGGCCGATACCGGCAGAGTCTTCAGCTCGAAGGAACCCGCATCGGTAGCAGCCTTGCCAGTGGTTCCGATTTGGATCGGAGCCTTCGCCACAACAACGGTGACAGGGTTTTGATCGGCGACGGCTTGCTTCTGCGCGTTGTTCGCGTACAAGAAGACTGCGCCCGTGCCGAGTGCCGCGACCACGATCGCGGAAATGATGAGGAGCGTCCGACGGCCCATTTTGAACCTCGCTGAAAGCGTCTGCGGTGCACCGAATAGTCGGTGTCCCAGGACGGTTACCTGGGGTTGTCAGCGAAGGTACCGGCGCAGAGAGTGACGTTGGGTTGGCGCGGAGCAGCCATTGGGTTGGTTCTTCACCCCGTCAAACCTCCGAGCCCAAACGGGTGACCATCACCGCCCTAGTGACCAGGAACGCGCTAGGTCACCAACCACCTTCAACCGATCGTGGTTGAACAAAGTCAGGAATAGAGCGCCTCGACCTCGATGCTGAAATCCTTCATCACCACGTTGCGCTTGAGTTTCAACGACGGGGTCAACTGGCCGCCTTCTTCAGTCCAGTCAAGGGCGAGGATGTGGAATCGTTTGATCGCTTCGGCGTGTGACACGGCCTTGTTTGCTCTGTCGACAGCGCTCTGTACGGCCGCCACCAGCCCCGGGTCGTTGACCATCGACTCGATCGTTGTGCCAACGGCAAGTTGATTGGCCTTGACATACGCCGGCCAGGCTTCGGGATCGATGGTGACTAGTGCTGCGACGTACGGCTTGGCGTCGCCAACGACCATGCACTGGCTCACGATCGGGTCAGCACGCAAGCGATCCTCGAGGACCGCCGGTGCAACATTCTTGCCGCCAGCGGTTACCAGGATCTCCTTCTTGCGACCGGTGATCTTCAGGTAGCCATCGTCATCAAGTTCCCCGACGTCGCCCGAGTGGAACCAGCCGTCGGCATCTATTGCCTCAGCCGTAGCAGACTCGTTGTCCCAGTAGCCAATAAAGACGTGGCCACCTCGTAGCATGACTTCGCCATCATCGGCGATCCGTATCGAGGATCCCGGGATCGGAGCGCCCACGGTGCCGATCTTGACTTTATCCGCTCGGTTGATGGTCGTGCCAGCGCTCGTCTCGGTGAGGCCGTACCCCTCCAGGATGGTGAGCCCAATCCCGCGGAAGAAGTGACCCAACCGTGCACCGAGCGGTGCCCCACCGGATACGGCATAGCTCACTTTGCCGCCGAGGGCCGCGCGCAATTTGCTGTAGACCAAGCGATCGAAGATGGCGTGCTGCACCTTCAGCGTGATACCTGGACCGCCCGTATCCATAGCGGTGCTGTAGCCGATCGCGCACTTTGCGGCGGCGTCAAAGATCTTGCCCTTGCCCTCCGAGGTCGCTTTCTGTTGGGAACTGTTGAAGATTTTTTCAAAGACCCGGGGCACCGACAAGATGAACGTGGGCTGGAAAGCGGCCAGGTCGGGCACCAGCGATTTGACGTCCGCGGTATGACCGAGTTTCACTCTCGCTCGAATTGCACCAATTTGAATCGCGCGGCCGAATACATGCGCCAACGGAAGGAACATCAGCGTTGAGGCACCTTCAGCTAAGAAGAGTTCTGACAAACCTTGAACGAGATTGTCGACCTCGACCATGAAGTTGCGGTGGGTCAACATGCATCCCTTGGGGCGCCCGGTCGTGCCCGAGGTGTAGATGATCGTGGCGAGCGAATCGGGCGTACTGATCGTGCGGCGTCGCTCGATCTCGGCGTCATCGACGTCAGCGCCGCTGGCGACCAAGGTCTCAATCCCACCGCGTTCGATAACCCACGAGTGGGTGACATCCTGGGCGCGATCGCGCACCTCGTCATAGATCGCGACGTTCTTGTCGCTTTCGAGAATGAGGGCAACGGCCCCAGAGTTGGTGAGGATCCATTCGAGTTGCTCAGCCGACGAGGTCTCGTAAATCGGCACCGTCACTGCGCCGGCAAACCAGATCGCGTAGTCCACAAGGGTCCACTCGTAGCGCGTACGAGACATCAATGCGACCCGGTCACCTGGCTGGACCCCCGCCTTGGTCAGACCCTTGGCGATCGCCACGACTTCGTCACGGAACTGGGCCGCCGTCACGTCAATCCAGCGGGTATCGACACGCTTGACCAGGACAACGCGATTGGGCTGAGAGGTGGCGTTTTCGATCACGTGATCGGTCAGATTTCCCGTGGTGGGCTCAGGAACGATGGCTGCCTCGGTGTATTCGCGCATGTTTGCCTACCTTTCACGTCGCTGGCCCGTTCGAGTCTGACGCTACGGGATCTGGACTGGGCTCGGGGGCTCCTCTCGTACTCAGTTCTTCGTGGGTCAGGCCAGCTCTTCTTGGGTCAAGCCTGCGTATTTCCGGGCCGATAGGGCAAGGGTGAGCGATCTTGTCCGTTGTCCGCATTGCGCTGCCCGCGTGCCCTCGGCTGCCGACTGGTGTTCGTTATGTCTGGCAGACCTGCGGCCCGCCCTCGAACCTGTTGCTTCGGGCTCGGCCGAATCCAGCCACGTTCACTCCCACCGGGTCATGGCGTACGCCGGCCCCCCAGACTCGGTCGATCAAGCCAGCCAGAGCCCAGTCCAGAGCCCAGTCCAGAGCCCAGTCCAGAGCCCAGTCCGGGGCCGCCACCGCAAAGGCACCGCCACCCCATCCCCTACCCCAGATTTTCTGCATGAAAGGTCTGTTCGTCAGTCTCTAGTGAACGAATCCGCCATTCATGACGCGGATCTGGACGCCGAACTCAACTTACTAGAGGCCACCGAGGGCGGCGAAGGACCACAAGGTACGAGGGCAATCACCGCCGCTGAGGTGGATCGAATTGCGGCCAGGATGCTGGCCGAATTGGCTGTCGCCGAGCGCGCGGATTTGGGGCCCCTGGCCGATCCGGACATGAGTCGCGGGCGCAAACTCGGGCTGATGGTTGGCGGTGCGTTAGGGCTGACGGCGTTACTGCTCGTCGTGTTCGCGGTTCTCGGCACGCGCTTCTAGCTGACTCGCCTCCCACACGTACGCCTAGGGTGTCCGAGTGCGTCTCAACGTCATCAGTGATGTCCATGGCAGTGTGGACGCGTTGGCCCGGTCCGCCGATGGGGCCGACGGCTTGATTTGTCTCGGCGACCTCGTGTTGTTTCTCGACTACGCCGATCCCGCTCAGGGGGTTTTTGGCGAACTCTTCGGACGTGTTCCGGCCGCCCATTTCGTGGCACTGCGAACCGAGGGCCGCTACCAAGAAGCGAGTGCCTATGCCTCTGGGCTATGGGAGGACATCGGCGGGGATCGCCGCGAGCACCTCGATTCGAAAGTGCGGGCCCAGTACGCCGCGATGTTCGCGGTGATGCCCGAACCGGCCTATTTGACGTACGGCAACGTCGACATCCCGGCTTATTGGCCGGACTATCTGCGCCCCGGGCACAGAGTCTTGGACGGAGAGACCGTCGATATTGGCGGTTTGCGTTTTGGTTTCATCGGCGGCGGCCTGCGATCGCCGATGCGTACGCCGTACGAACTCGACGACGACGTTTTTGCAGCAAAGGTCGCGGCGCTTGGAGAGGTGGACGTGCTGTGTTCGCACATTCCACCGGCGCTGCCCGAACTCACCTACGACACCGTTGCGCGCCGATTCGAGCGCGGCAGCGCAGCTTTGCTGGAGTACATCGTCGAGGTGGGACCTAAGTTGGCTCTCTTTGGCCATGTTCACCAACCCCTCGCGCAACGCACGCGGGTCGGCCGTACCGAGTGCGTCAACGTCGGTCACTTCCGAGGCAGCGGTTCCCCTTTCTCGCTGCGGTTCTAACGTCCGCCGGGAACACAGGACCTCGGGGCGACGCCAGCAGGCGGTCGCGGTTCCGAGAGGTAAGGTCCCCGCATGGCCGATCAGACCGAATCCAGCATCTCCATCAACGCCGCGCCAGCCGAAATCATGGGGGTGATCGCCGACCTTCCAACTTACCCGACTTGGAGTGACGGCGTTCGCGAGGTGGAGGTACTCACTGAATACGAAGACGGGCGGCCCGCAGACGCCCGCTTCCGGTTGGAGTCCGGCCCGATCAAGGACACGTACGAACTGGAATACACGTGGGACAACGACACCGAGGTGTCATGGACGCTCACCACCGGACAAATGCTCAAGTCGATGGATGGCAGTTACCGCCTCTCAGACAATGGCGATGGATCGACCACCGTTGACTATCGGCTCGCCGTCGACATCAACATCCCGATGATCGGGTTGATCAAGCGCAAGGCAGAGCGGGTCATCGTGGATACCGCGCTGAAAGGGCTCAAGAAGCGCGTCGAGCAGGACTAGCGTTCGCGCGTGCGCATCGTCTTGTTTACCGGCAAAGGCGGCGTCGGCAAGACGACGCTCGCTGCAGCGACGGCAGTTGCGTGCGCGGAACTTGGCCGCCGGACGCTGTTGATCTCCGCCGATGCGGCGCACTCCGTCGCCGACGTACTCGGTCTCACGCCGGCTCAGCACGACGATTGGTGGAGTGAGCCTGTCGCGATCGGACCCGATGCTCAGACGACGAACCTGTACGCCGTGCACGTCGATACTCGCCGTCGGCTCGAGCGCTCGTGGGGAGACGTCTCGTCCTGGTTGATATCCGCGTTCGAAGGGGCTGGCGTCGATCCA
>JBBRLC010000016.1:0-10416 GCA_038231595.1 Candidatus Nanopelagicales bacterium
CTCGAGGTAGGACCGAAGCCGGCTGCGGTATTCGCGTTCGAAGGCGCGCAATTCGTCCACGCGTCGTTCAAGCGACGCACGTTCGGCATCGGCTTGAACGTTCAGGTTTTCAGCGCGCGTACGCGCCTCGGCCACGATCTGTTCGGCCTCGACATGAGCGGCCTTGACGTGCTCGTCAGCGGTCCGTTGGGCCAACTCCAACATCCGCGCTGCCTCAGCCGATGGGGCTTCCACCGGGATCGGGGGCGCAACTGGGATCGGGGGCGCTTGGACGGGAATGGGGATCGGCATCGGCGGAGCCATCGCGGGGACCGGTGGGGCGACCGGCGCGGTCGGAATGGGAGCCGTGGCAGCCATGCCACCGCCGGCGGCCAACGCGGAGCGTAGGTCGTCGTTCTCCTTGTGCAGACGAGTCAGCTCGAGTTCGACCTCGTCGAGGAACTTGTCGACCTCATCGAGGTCGTACCCCTCACGGAAGCGAACAGTGGAGAACTGCTTGTTACGCACGTCCTCAGGGGTCAAGGCCATCAGGTCACCTCGGCTAGTCGGGCGCTTGTCGAACTGCGTGGTCGTACCGCATCGTCGGGCGGTGAGATGCTGGTAGGGATCGTAGACGCTGATGATCTCGTGGGTGTCGCGGGACCTCAGATTTGCCCGGTCACCTGGATCAGGACGACCACGATCAAAAACAACACCATGAATGCCAGGTCCAGGGATACCTGACCGATGCGAAGCGGCGGAATCACTCGACGAAGCAGTTTTAGCGGCGGATCGGTGAGCGTGAAGACACCTTCAACGATTACCAGAGCCACGCCGCGAGGTTCCCAACTGCGGGCGAACATAAACGTGTAATCCAGCACGATTCGTCCGATGAGTACGACCAGGTAAAGGGTGAGTAGCGCACTAATCCACTGACCCGCGACGTGCACGAATTCCTCGCTTCAGTGAGTTGATCAGTGCACGAGTCTGTGGCCAACGCCGGTCAGTTACCTCGTTAGGACTGGTTGAAGAATCCACCTTCGCGCAATTGCTCGCGCGCTGCGGCCGCCACATCAACGTTTGTCGGACTCAGCAGGAACACCTTGTTGGTGATCCGCTGAATCGATCCCTCAAGTGCGAACACCAATCCGGCCCCGAAGTCAACGATCCGTTTGGCGTCGGAGTCGTCCATCTCGGTGAGGTTCATGATGACGGGGGTACCGCGACGAAACTCTTCGCCGATCTCACGCGCGTCGTTGTAACTGCGCGGGAGCAGGGTGCTGATTCGGTTCAGATCAGTCATGTCGTCCTGGGGTGCCGGTCGCTGGCGTACGGCAGGTGCAGCCGTCGTGTCGTCACGGAACTCACGCGTCGGTCGTACGTCGACGGTGCGCGCCGGTCGTGTCTCGACGTGCGTGCGTGGCTCGGACTGATACCGCTCATCGGCCCGACTGCGGGGCTCGTCGGCGTACTCATCCGCGTACTCGCCATCAATATCGTCCTCGACTAAGCCGAGGTAGACCGCCATCTTGCGCATCCCGCTGGCCATACCGATGACTCCTCACGACCCGAGGTGCGGTCCTCCCGCACTGGCGCGACGTTACCCGAGTGGGGCGCGTGCGCCGAGTACCGCGCTCCCCAGCCGCAGGTGTGTCGCGCCTGCGGCGACCCCCTCCGGCCAATCCCCGGACATGCCGGCCGAGATCACCGTCGCTCGAGGAGCCGTACGCCGGAGCGCCTCGGATGCCTCCCGAAGTCGGGCAAATGCCGCAACTGCATCTCCGCCGAGCGGTGCCACGCCCATCACGCCAGCGAGTCGGAGCCGTCGAGCTTCGAGCACCTCGTCGATCAATTCGGGGATCTCGTCGGCCTGTACGCCGTGACGTCCGCTGCGGTCGCCGGCCGCGGCGGGATCCAGATTCACCTGAATGAGTACGTCGATGTTGCGCCCAACTCGATCGGCGCCCCGATCCAATGCCGGCACCAATTCGAGTCGATCGATGGAATGAACGACATCGGCGTACTGCGCAACCGACGCGCACTTGTTGCGCTGCAGGCCGCCGATGAAATGCCACCGCAGGTGAAGGTCGACGCACGCAAGTGACTTCGCCCGAGCTTCCTGATCACGATTCTCACCGACATCGACGAGCCCCAATGCGGCTAATCGACGCACGTCCTCTGCTGGCCACGTCTTGGTCACCGCGATCAGGGTGATGTCGTCGGCGTCGCGCCCAGCGGCAACGGCGACCGCGTCGATGCGCGAACGCAGCGCGCTCAGATTTGTCGCAAGTTCGATCGAACGCGCATCGCTTTCGCGTGGTGATGATGGGTCCGTCACGATGATGATCCTCGACGACTCGTGATTGTGATCAGTGCGCCGTGGCGCCCGGTGACCCCGTCGCGGCGATAGGAGAAGTAGTCGTGAGATTCATAGGTGCACGGCCCGGCCTGCGTCACTGACACACCGCGGCGCGCGAGTTGCGCGGCGACTCCGGATCGAATGTCCAACGACACATGGCCCGCGGCACTCAGCGACGCCGCCGCCGGTTCACGGCGTACGACCTCGTCATAGCGTGCTCGATCGACCAGATAACAACGCCCACAGATCGCAGGGCCGAGCACGCATTCGATCCGTTCTACCTGGGCGCCGGCCTCGACCATGGAGTCGACTGCAACCAGGGCGACACCAGAGGCGAGACCGCGCCACCCGGCGTGGACCACGGCGATCACCTCACCCACCGGATCTGCCATCACCATCGGTACACAATCGGCGGCCATCGCGAGTAGCGCAATTCCGGGCCTACGGGTCATGAGCCCATCGACGTCGCTGACGTCGTCGCTGGTGGTCTCAACGACGACGCCAATCGATGACCCATGTACGGCCCGGATCGCCACAACCCGCGGTGCCAACTGCGTCGCAGACTCTGAGGGTCCGGCGTTTGACGATCTTGAGACAAGGCGTCGAACTGCGGCACTGCGATTGGCCAGAACCGCAGACTCCGTATCGCCCACGTGAGTCGCAAGGTTCATCTCGTCGTACGGCCGCTCACTGGATCCACCGAAACGATCGGTGAACAACCAGCGAATGCGTGGCCCACAGGACCCGTCGATCATGCGCGCCGATACGTCGCACAACGAAGCTGACCGTTCGACGCGTGCACGAAACGACGTCTCCTCTGCGACTTCAACCGTGCCGAATTCCTACTTCAAGAAATCAGGCACGTCGAGATCATCGTCGCCGGCATCATCGAACACGATGCGACGTGGCTCTTTGCGCGGCTCGGTCGGCGTGACGGGAATCGACGGTGTTGCGCCGGCCGCGGCGACCGCACCCGCGGTCTCGACCGCCAGGGGGGTCTCGTCAGCAACTCGACGGGTGACCGTCGTGACGCGTCGAGTCGGAACCCCACCATCAAAGCCAGCTGCGATCACGGTGACCCGCAATTCATCGCCGAGGGTGTCGTCGATGACGGCACCGAAGATCAAGTTTGCTTCGGGATGCGCGGCGTCCTGGACCAAGCGCGCGGCCTCGTTGATCTCGAACAGCCCCAGATCGCTGCCGCCCGAGAAGGACAGCAAGACCCCGTGGGCGCCGTCGATGCTGGCCTCCAGCAGTGGCGAGGAAATTGCCTGTTCGGCCGCCACGATGGCCCGGTCATCTCCGCGGGCAGAGCCGATGCCCATCAGGGCTGAGCCGGCGCCCTGCATGACGCTCTTGACGTCGGCGAAGTCCAGGTTGATCAGGCCGGGGGTCGTGATGAGGTCGGTGATCCCCGAAACACCTGAGAGCAGTACCTGGTCGGCCTGCCGGAATGCGTTGAGCACGCTGATCGTGCGATCTGACAGCGACAGCAAACGATCATTGGGAATCACGATGAGTGTGTCGACCTCGGCGCGCAAGTCATCAATGCCGGAATCAGCTTGCACTGAACGGCGCTTGCCTTCGAAGCCGAAGGGACGAGTCACGACGCCGATGGTCAGCGCGCCCATGGATCGCGCGATCTTTGCCACCATTGGAGCTCCACCGGTACCAGTGCCGCCACCTTCACCGGCGGTCACGAACACCATGTCGGCACCCTTGAGGACCTCTTCAATTTCTTCGCTGTGATCTTCAGCCGCACGACGACCAACTTCTGGATCGGCCCCCGCACCGAGTCCGCGAGTGAGTTCGCGTCCGATGTCCAACTTCACATCGGCGTCACTCATCAACAGCGCTTGTGCGTCTGTGTTGATCGCAATGAACTCGACACCTTTGAGTCCGACTTCAATCATGCGATTGACGGCGTTAACGCCACCGCCACCGATACCGACGACCTTGATGACGGCGAGATAGTTCTGTGGAGCAGCCACGACCCTGTAGTCCTCTCGTTTATTGCGGTCCCCCTTGACCGCAATCACTCATGCCCTTGTGACCCGGGGGATCGGATCGGGCGATGAGCGGTGGTGTGACCAGGTCGAGTGGAGTGCGCGATGTCGTACGACTCGAGTGCGTGCGAGCACCTGCAGTTCCGACCATCACCGGGCTGGCTTCCTCGTCCATCCCGGTGATTCTCCAACTCTCACCCTTTACTCGAGAGCGAGGTTGGTGTCAACCTTCAGTCGCGAGTGAGACTAGGACGGTCGTCGCAGGTCTGGCAAGCCGCCCGCGTAAACACGACGGATATCGGCGGTTCTGGCCCTTGATTGCCTCGGGGCGCGTTGCCTCCAGATCACTATGGCGTCACCGCTGCGGACTTGAATCCAACGTCGTGATCCGCCCCGAGGCCACGAGCTCATCAAACTGCGCGCCGCCAGGACGCCATTGCGTATCGATGTCTTTGCGGGCGCAATCGTCGACCCACGCGGCACTCAATTGATGCAATGCGCGGACATCGGCGGGGTCGGGTGCTCCTCCCCCGCACATTGCCCGGCAGGTGAAATCGGCGCGGCCTTCGGCATCACAGTGACCACCGGTGGGGAACATTGCACCGACGAATTGAAGTCGATGCTCGAGCAACATTCGCGACACCATGGCGGAGCGATTGCATCGATGCGGTCGCGCCGAACACAGCAACATGGCGATGTCATCAAGTTCGTCGAGGACCGGTGCCATCAACTTCGACAAGCTCTCGTTGGCGTCGAGCAACACCACACCATTCACGGTCAAAGTTGCTGCGCCATCGCGCGCAAGAGTGGCCGCTTGGTGAACGACCACCGCGCCGCCTGCAGAGTGACCGACCAGGACGAAACCGAGGGAACTGACATCGAACTCCACGAGGGCGTCGATCACTCCGTGAGCGACGGCAGTGTCGTAGCCCGCGATCACGCCGGCGAGATACGGTCCATCGTTAAGCGTCCGCGGTCGTCGAAACGAGGAGACGTGCGGGCGAGCCACCACGAAGCCGGCGTCGACCAAGACAGCGGTGTACGCATCGAGATGACTCGGTCGGCGGGCAAAACCGTGGTGCAGCCAGACGTGGCCGGCGGTGCCCGTGACGCCGCGATCCGATGCCCACGTGAGCATCACCGGCATCGCCGGAAACGACGCTCCGGGGTGTCGATCGGACCCGGTTTCACCGATGGGCACGGTGATCGTCTCGGATCGCGAGCCGGTGCCTGACGCCGACGGCTGCGGCGTTGAGGTCATTGGACCCTCCTCGTCATTGGGGGGAGTTAGGAACGGGTGGTGGGGAGCAGGGGCGCCGATACGTCATACACCCGCGCCGGGTGCGCCAACAACGCCCGCAGAACGGTCGCTTTGAGTCCCGCATCCCCGACGCCGCCCCACCTCACTTGGGACCCACCCAGCAACGTCAGGCGTACGTCCTCGGGTCCGACCGCTGCGACGATCAAGACTTTCGGTCGCAAGTCAGCGGGAAGCACCGCCGCGACTGACAGCGCCGCACTGGTCGCGGGAGTGTGCAGGTCCGCTGACACCGACTGACCGCTCGTGGTGCGAAGCAACGGCAAGCCCTTCGGCGCGACGGCCACCGAGGCAATCACTGCACCGCTGGCATCAACGAGAGAGACACCGGTGCTCGATCGCAGCGCCACCACCGGTACTCGAGCGACCACAGAAACAGCGAGAGTGCGCGGCCAGGACCGAGTGACCGTGGCCGAAGCAACGCTCGGGATGCGCTCGATGCGCGACTTGATGTCGGCAACATCGACGCGTGCCAGCGGTACGCCGTGAAGATCCCCCACCGCGATCCGGACCGCCTCTGCGCTGACGCTTGCCGGCGCCTGAACCTCGACATCGGAAACGGTCAGAACCGACGACCATCCAACGAGCCACACCAATCCCCCAGCGATCAGGAGGATCAGCGGAAACACAAGTCGACGGATCATCACGAACGCTGCCCAGTCGTCGCAGTCGGCTTCTCCTGGCGTTCACGCAGCAGGTCCAACACTTCCGGGCCAATCATCGAAATGTCCCCCGCGCCGAGTGTCATCACGATGTCGCCGGCACGAGAGCGGTCAGCAAGTGCGCGGGCCACGGCGGACCACGACGGTTCGAACAGGACTTGGCTAGCAGGAAGGGGCACATTGCTGGCCATTGACTGTCCCGACGCACCTGGGATCGGGGTTTCGCCAGGCGCGTAGACCTCCAACACCACGACTTCATCGGCAAGCCCCAACGCCTCGCCGAATTCGCGCGTGAACATGGCAGTGCGGTAGTAGTGGTGCGCTTGAAATGCCACCACGAGTCTGCCCGCGCCGACGACTCGTCGTGCCGCGGTCAACGTCGCGGTGATTTCGGTGGGGTGGTGGGCGTAGTCGTCAAATACGCGTACGCCGGCCGCACTACCGCGAAAGTCGAACCGACGTCGGGTACCCGTGAATGACTCGATACCCGCCCTCAACGCGATCGGGTCGAACCCCAACGCCATGCCAGTGGTGAGCGCGGCTGTCGCGTTTCGGATGTTGTGAACTCCGGGGACCGCGAGTCGGATCGCCCGAAGGCGCTCGTCACCATGCACGAGGTCGAAGGTCCATCCGTTGGTGCTCGCAGTTGTCGTAGCGCTGGACTCGTCGGCGTCGTCGACGCCGAGGGTCACGATGTTCTCGATCCGGTACTGCGCATTCGCGACTTCGCCGTACGTCCGCACGTCGACGCCGAGGTCGTGCGCAGAGTCAGCCAGACGTGCGCCGCCCGCATCGTCGATACCGACCGCGAGTATGCCGTTGCGCGCGCCGACGCCCCGCGCGAAGTCCACAAAGCCCGTTTCGATCGCGTCGAAAGATCCCCAGTAGTCCAGATGATCTGCCTCGACGTTGGTGACGATCGCGGCCTCAGCCTCGAGTTGAAGAAACGTCCCGTCACTTTCGTCGGCTTCGACCACGAAGAAGTTCCCACTGCCGAGGTGGGCGTTGCTGCCCGTCTCATTGAGTTCACTGCCAATGGCGAAAGACGGATCTGCGCCCGCGTGCTGCAGGGCCACGGTGAGCATCGAGGTGGTGGTCGTTTTGCCGTGCGTCCCTGCAACCGCAATTCCGCGTTGGCCCCGCATGACCTCCACCAACGCCTCTGCGCGCGACAACACGACGAGGTCTCGGCGACGTGCTTCAGCTAATTCCACATTCGTCTCGGGGATGGCGGTGGACACGACGACAGTACGCGCCGCAGTCAGACCCTCCCCCAGGTATTCCGCGCGATGACCGATATGAATGGTGGCTCCTAAGGCCCGCAAGTTTGCGAGTCGCCGGGAATCTTTGGCGTCGCTTCCTGACACCTCGATGCCCCGAGCTAGCAGGATGCGCGCAATGCCGGACATTCCTGCGCCACCGATTCCGACGATGTGCATCGGGCCCAACGAACGCAACCGAGCAAGCGCGGTCGCCGCACTCGCGGTGGCTGGCATCGAACTCATGCGCGCGCCTTCGACGACGCTGCTTCCTCGACCAAGTTGGCCAACGTTTCATCCGCGTTGCGGTGTCCATGCCTGGCGGCGCGTGCCGACATCTCAATGAGCCGGTCGTGATCAAAGATGAGAGCAATCAGGTGGCGATTCACCCAGTCAGTGCTCAGGTCACCGTCGTCAATCAGCAACCCACCCCCATCGCTGACAACGGGAAGAGCGTTGAGCCGTTGTTCCCCGTTGCCCACCGGCAACGGCACGTAGACCGCAGGAAGCCCGACAGCTGCGAGTTCGGCGCACGTCATCGCACCAGCCCGACAAAGCGCGAGATCAGCCGCTGCGTACGCAAGATCCATCCGATCGACATAGGACTGAGCCACGTAGGCCGGGCCATCGTCGTCGCGGAGCGCCTCCGCTCGTTTCAAAGCCGCTTCGTGTCCAGGCCCGGCAACGTGGAGGACTTGAATCCCGGCGGCTCGGATCGTGTCCAGACTTGAGTCGATGACCTCGTTGAGGTGACGCGCGCCCTGGGAACCTCCGAATACCAACAGCACCGGCTCGTGCGGATCCAAGCCAAACCACACTCGAGCGTCGTGGCGACGGGCCGCGCGATCGAGACCGGAAATGGCTGGGCGCAGCGGCAATCCGATGGTTCGCGCGTGCGGCAGACCTGAGCCGGGCACGGTTTCGGCGACGTACTGGGTGAATCTCGCGCCGAGGCGATTGGCGAGCCCGGGTCGCGCGTTCGCTTCGTGAACCACGATCGGGATGCGTCGTCGACGCGCGGCGAGGTACGCCGGTGTTGCCACGTACCCACCGAATCCGACCACCACGTCGGCGTTGGTGCGGTCGAGTACGTCCGCAGCCGCGCGTACAGCCGTGCGCATCCGCGACGGGACTGCGAACAGTCCGCCGCTGGGTCGTCGTGGCATCGGAACTGCCGGGATCAGCGCCAGGTCGTATCCGCGCGCCGGAATCAACGTCGTTTCCAACCCGCGCGCCGTGCCCAGGGCGGTAACACCGACGGCTGGGTCGCGTCGTCGCAAGGCGTCAGCCAAATTCATCGCCGGCTCAATGTGACCCGCGGTACCACCGCCGGCAAGTACGACGTGCACCTCGGTCACCTCACCCCACGACGGCGGGGGGCGGCCATTCCCTCACGACGTGCGCGCACGTCACGTGATTCATCGCTGTCGATTTGCGCACGTCGTGCTCCTTCGGCTCGAGCGAACGCCATCAACATCCCCAACGACCTCAGCAGCGGAAGTAGCGACGATCCGCCATAGGACAGCAATGGCAACGGCACTCCGGTGATCGGGAGCAACGACAACACCGCGCCGACATTGACGAGTGCCTGAGTCACAATCCACGCCGCAACTCCGGTAGTGGCCAAACGCACAAATGGATCGGTGGTCGTACGCGCCATCCGAACCGCGACCGCGACGAGGACGGCGAACAATCCCAACACCGTCAAAGTTCCCAACAGACCAAGCTCTTCACCGACGACGGCAAAGATGAAGTCGGTGTGAGCTTCGGGCAATGAGCCCCACTTTTCTCGGCTGGCGCCGAGACCGAGCCCGAACCAGCCGCCGGAGGCCAACGCATACTGGCCGTGCAGGGCCTGCCAGCCCGATCCCAGCGCGTCCGAGGAGTGGTTCCACCACGAGGTAAAGCGTTCGACGCGGTAGGGCGCCGCGATGGACAGCGCCAGCACGCCGGCGACAACAAAGGCGGTCAGGGCAACAAACAAGCGAAGCGGTGCGCCCGCAACGAACAACATCGCGGCCACGATGGGGATCATCACCAGGGTGGTGCCAAGGTCGCCCTCGAGAACGATCAAGCCGAGGATGACGGCCGTGACGGGTATCAGCGGGATCAGTAGGTGCTTCCACTGGTCCAATAGCGCATCTTTGCGGGCGAGCAAGTCTGCACACCAAATGACCAACGCGATTTTGGCGAATTCCGACGGCTGGAATCGGAACGGACCGCTGATCGCGATCCAGTTGCGTTGACCGGCAACCTGCACACCGATGACGAGTACGGCCACCAACGCGACCACCGCGGCGAACAGCGCGGGGTAGGCGATGCGGCGATAGAACGTTACGGATCGGCGCGACAAGATCAGCATCAGGAGCACACCGACCGCGGCGAACAACGCCTGTCGGCCGGCGAGGGTGAAGGACGACCCGTGGACGCGAAGCGATAACACACTCGACGCGGACAGCACCATGACAACGCCGAGAAGCAGCAGCAGCAACGACGTACCCAAGAGCAGGTAGTACGGACTCAGCGGGTGATGCGAGAGCCAACTGCCGACTCCGCGTCGCTGCGGCGGGAATTCTTCCACCCCTGCCCGGTCTGCGTCCGAGCGCGACGCCGAACCGGAGCCATGCGGACCGCGTGGATCACGCAAGTCGACCAGATCGGGGCGCGCAGATGTGCGACTCGCGCTAGCGGGCGTACGACGACCAGGGGGAAGAGTTCGCACGACGCGTCACCGAGACCTGGCGGTCGGCGAGTCGTCGCTGCCAGGTGCTACCTGTCCCAGAGCGGGCTGCCCCGGTGAAATCTGAGGAGTCTGTGACGCGAGCGCACCGAC
>JBBRLC010000017.1:0-10248 GCA_038231595.1 Candidatus Nanopelagicales bacterium
ACATACAGAAACTCCCGGACAGGCCAGTTGGCGGGTTGGCCGAGGACTGGCGAATCGAGTACAACACCTACAGGCCGCAAGCTCGCTGCACGATCAGACATCCGCGGCGTTCGACGCCGCGTGGCTCAACCCATCACCAGCACCCGTATGGCCACTGGACCACCAAGCGTGGATCAGTCAGCACCTTACGAAGAGCGCGAGGATGATCCCATGACAGAGATCACTGAATTGCCGCCCAAGGCCACCGGGCTCTCCGGTCGACTCCTGCCGCTGCAGCAGCGCAAGACCGTGACGGAACTGCGTGAAGGAATCGACCTCGGTTACGGGGATATGGCGTCGAAGCAGTCGGCCTTCTGGACCATGCTCGTGCTCTCTGGGGTCATTGCCGCCGCAGGCATCATCAGCAACTCCACCGCAACGGTCATCGGCGCGATGATTATCGCGCCGATGGGAACTCCGATCATGGCCGTGGCGTTCGGCGTCATCATCGTCGATGCGATTGTCCTGCGCCGGGCAATGGCGTTTGTGTTCTTCGGCATTCTCGTGGTCGTAGCAATCGGCTTGATCGCATCTCTGGTCATCCCAGCGAGCACTGACCTCTTGGCGAATCCGCAGATCGCCTCTCGCACCGCTCCCAGGCTCATCGACATGCTGGCCGCTGTTGCCACCGGCTTGGCGGGTGTGGTCAGGCTTCCACGCCGTGATGGGAGCGATGTGCTGCCGGGGGTGGCTATCGCGATTTCTCTGGTCCCGCCCGTCGTAGTTGTTGGTATCTGCCTGGGCGTACGTGAGCCCGCCCTGGCGGTGGGGCCTTCCTGCTGTTTGCGTCGAACGTGCTGGCGATGGTGGTCGCCGGAACGATTCTGTTTGCGGTGGCATATCTGACCGGACCGGACGCGATGCACCGCAAGAGTCCGCGACGCTCCTACGTTGTCATCGGCAGCCTGTTCCTGCTCATCCTGGTGCCGCTTAGTCTCAATACGATGGCTACGCTTTTTGTGCAGACGTGGTCCAATCGCATCGAGACGGCGGCTGTCGCATGGCTCGCCGAGACACCTAACGCGCAGGTGCTCGACGTCGAGTTCAGTTCAACCACCACGACGATCGATGTCCTAAACGCTAACGCCCTACACCCCACTGCTCAAGCGCTGCTTGATTCACTGAAGGGCCAGATACCGGCCGGAATCGAGATCGTGATCGACGGAACTGTGGCGAGCTGACCATCGCCGGGACCGTTCAATAACCCGACGACCGATCCGACTCGGCGATCAGGATGCTCACGTCAACCTGGCCCGTGGTCGACCCCTTCCTTCGCGCAACATTCTTCCGCAAGCCCCTCGGCGCGGCATTGCGAGCCGAGTCGGTTTCAGCCGAACGAAGTGCTGGGCAGGTCGCGCTCGTCGTCGAGCAGGGCCGCGATCACGCGCGCTGCGACTGTGTCTGGGTCAAGACCGGGGGGCAGCCGCGGTGCTGTGCCCGCGAGTGGACGTTCGACTAGACCGGTCTCGGTGTGCGGAGGCCGGGCGTCGACCAGGCGGATCCCGGCTCGGCGCAGTTCACGGCTGGCAGCCGCGTCGTAAGCGGTCAGCGCCGCCTTCGACGCAGAATAGGCGGCCATACCGGCGGTGGGGTGCTCGGCGACGACTGCACTGAGGTGGACGGCGAACGGTGATCGGCCGTCGCGGGCCGACGCGCCCAGGTGGGGGAGTACGGCCCGCCGCCCCCGCACGGGTGCCAAGGTGTTGACCAGGAACAGGTCAACCAGCGCCTCGTCGGGCAGGTCGCCCACCGGACCGAACGCGACGACACCGGAGGCGACGACCAGACCATCGAGGCGGCCGTATTCTGCGACGGCCGCCTCTGCGGCCCGCACAGCCGTCTCGGGCTCGCGCAGGTCACCCGTCACTAACGACGCATCGAGGTCGAGCGCCTCGAGCCGCCCGATATCGCGGCCAAGGAGGGTGAGCTGCGCACCCTCCAGCGCCAGGCGGCGGCTGATCGGGGTACCGAGCCCACCAGTTGCACCGGACACCAGCACCGAGAGGCCGCGGATCGATGTCATGGTGAGACTGTGCCAGCCCCCGGCCTGGTGCGCCTCCGGAAGACGGGATCGGCGTTCCCGATGACGCCACGGATGATCGGCTGAACGGTGGCGTGCGCGAGGGCCGCCCCCGCGTGTCCTGGCTGTAGCGGGGTGTTCGCTGAACTGGGCAAGTGGAGCAGAGCAAGCGAGGAGCGGGCGGGTGGGCTTGACCGGGGCAGATGACCAGGCGTTGGTTGTTCGGTGATTGGCTGAGTCGGCATTTCCTGGACGACCCGGACCAGCCGGTGCTCACGGTGGAGGCGCCGAGATCTTCGCCCGACGCAGATTCCACCGGGCGAAGGCGCAGTTGGTGCTCTCCGCGATGCGCCCTCGGGCCGCCGAGACGGGGACCAGTGCACCTGTGTGTGCGCCGAAAGCCACTGCGAAGCACACGACATCGTTGGGCCCCTAAGCGTGTGCCACGCGACCTCACACGATGCCCTGCGGTTCGTCCAGGGCCGCGGCGAAATCGAGGTGGTGCCGACGCATGGTTTCGCCGCCTCCACGGATGATTTCGACCGCTGGATGCTGTCACGGGTCCGGCCAAGATTGTTGATAGAGGACTTCGACATCGACGCTCGTGGCATGTTCGATTTGGTTGCGTTAACCCGCCATCCCGATGACTTCGCGGTGATCGAGTCACTCACCGTCGTTTAGGTTTTGATGGTGCCAGGATTGGGGAGAAGAACCCGAGGAGGACCAATGCTTGATGACAAGGACGCGGATCCAGACGTGGACGAAGAGTGGAAGTGGGCCAAGCCCACGAATCCGGGAGTCCAGGTGTGGTCACACGGCGGCATCATTTGCACTGGTGAGGTGTACAAGAGCGCAGTCAAGTTGACGTTCATGAACGGCGCTTCACTCGACGATCCGTCGGGCCTGTTCAACTCGAGTTTGGCCGGCAAGGTGCGCCGCGCCATCGATATCAAAGAGGGGGACAAGGTCAACAAGGCCGCCCTCAAGAAGCTCCTCAAGTCAGCGGTCGCCCTCAACCACGGCAAGGTCTGATGAGCGAGTGGTGCAGTCTGATCCGTGATGCAGACGCGACACCGGTTTGCGCGAAGCCTCTTTCCCGTACGCCAACGTCGCCAAGGACAATCGCTGCGCCGTCGACTCGTGAACCCTTCAGAGTGCATCACATTCGCGTTAGCCAGCACCGCGCGTGCTTGCGCCTGCGTCCACGTACTGAATCAGTGTTCCTCGCGCGCGACATGCCTGTGCGCGTGGCTGATCGCGTCCGGTGTTGTGTCGAACACGTGGCGATCGTGCGCGAGTTCGTCGAGCACCCCGAGTTGCTCGAATATTTGGCGGTGCTGTGGCTTCGTCCCGGACAGAAGGACCGTGATCCCCCTTGCTTCCAGTGATCTAATCGTCTGTCCGAGGACGGTTGCGCCGGTGGCATCGAGTGTCTGGATCCGCGACATGCGCAGGATCACAACCTTGACGTTGCTCACCTCAGCGAGTTCCAAGAGGAACGTGTGAGCCGCGCCGAAGAACAGCGGTCCGTCCAGCCGGTAGGCGACGACGTGCTCGGCGAGGAGCCGCTGCTCGTCTTCGGAGTGGTCGGAAGTGTCGAGTTCGATCTCGTCGACATGGGCACTTCGAGCCACTTGTAGTAGCGCGTGGAATCCTGCGAGCAGCAGGCCGAGAAGGACGGCGGTCACGAGGTCGAACGCGATGGTTGCCGCGGCGGTGAGGAGCAATACGGCCGCATCACCGCGGGTTGCGCGCAGCAGCGCTCGGACGTTGGAGACCTCGACCATCTGGATGACCGTGGCGAGCAGCACACCGGCAAGGGCTGCAAGCGGGATCCTTGCGACCAGGGTCGCGGCGACAAGTACGACGAGCAGGATCACGAATGCGTGGGTGAGGGCGGCGAGGCGGGATCGTGCTCCGGAGCGGACGTTGACGGCGGTTCGGGCAATCGCGCCGGTGGCGGGGATCCCGCCGAACAGTGGTGACAACAGGTTGGCGACTCCCTGCCCGAAGAGTTCGCGGTCGGGATCGTGTCTGTCACCGACGCTCATTCCATCGGCCACGGTCTCCGAAAGCAGGCTCTCCAGTGCGGCCAGGGCGGCGACAGCAACTGCAGGCAGCAACAAAGCCGAGAGGGTTGCCCGATCGACACCAGGTAGTTGCGGGATCGGGAGCCCGCGGGGGATGGACCCGATAGTCGCAACGGTCCAGTCCAACTTCGCGGTGAGCGAGGTGACCGCAGCGATAGCGAGCAGTGACGCCGGAAGGGCGGGCCGGTACCGAGCGGCGATGAGCATGCAAGCGGCGACGGCAAGGGTGATGGCCGGCGCGGACCAACCGGGGGTGGACGCCCAGTCGGTGATGGCGTGCATCGCCGTGACGGCGACCTTTTCGCCTCTGGCTGTGACGCCGAGCGCCGCCGGGATCTGTTGCAGGCCAATGATGATCGCGATCCCGATAGTGAAACCTTCAACCACTGGAAGCGGAAGGAATCGGATGATCTGACCGGCGCGCGCGAAAGCCAAAGCGATCAGGAGCACTCCGGCCATCACCCCGACGACCAGAACACCGGCAGCACCGAACGTCGCAACAACGGGCAACAGCACGACGGCCATCGCACCGGTCGGCCCGCTGACTTGCAGGTTGCTTCCGCCGAAGACCGCCGCCGCGGCACCGGCGATGATGGCGGTCACCAAGCCGGCGGAAGCACCCATGCCCGAACTGATGCCGAACGCCAGCGCGAGCGGCAGCGCCACGACGGCAACGGTCACTCCTGCAACCAGGTCCCGACCCGGCTGACGGCGCATGTCGTTGACATCGGATCCGCGCGGAAGCAGCGCCCGGGTGCGCTGCCAAACTTGGCGCGCCGACGATGCCTGATCGATGCGTTGGGTCTCGTGGGGTGCGGTCGGCGACGAACTCACGACTTCACTTCCGCCGACGGTTGCGGCAAGGCCGACAGGCGCACGACGCCGGTTGCCACCAGCAACAGCCGCGCGGCCATCAGCAGATCGAGAACTTCAGGATGACTGATCGCGTAGCGAACCTCGCCGTCCCCTCGGGTCTGAACAACGAGGTCCGCCTGACGCAGAATCGCGAGTTGGTGCGAGAGGTTGCTCGGTTCGACCCGGGTGGCGGCAATCAACTCGTGAACTGCGTGGTCACGTTCACAGAGGAGTTCGAGCACCCGGATGCGAGCGGGATGACCCAGGATTCGAAAGAAGTCCGCCTTGGCCCGGTAGAGGGGTCGGGACACAATTGAAGATTTCTTCACATGAAAACTCTATCATTTCCCTCGCCAAGGCCTCACGTCGTGAGGGGTCGCGAGGAGCCTTCCGCGACGGGCAACGGGCCCGTCGTGATTTACGTCTCGATGCGCCCGATCACGAACAGGGATCCAGCCGTTGGCGGCAACTCAGGTTTGGGCAGTCGACGAAGACAGCGACGTTGATGGAGAGTTTGGTTCTTGATCGCCGTGCTGGTGTCGACGATGGACGTCTTGTGCTCGTTGATTAGGGATTGGGGACTCTCGCCGGTGGCAGCGACGATACGGCTGAGAATTTCGTTCGCCTTCGTGTAGTACGCCAACGATGCGGCGGGGTCGTCGAAGCCTTGGACCGGTCGACCAACTAGCACGCTGAGGTGATCGAGGACCGTGGCGAAAGCCGCTGGCGTGTAGTCGGTAAACGCCTTGGTCTTGACCGCCTTGGCCGACTCGACATCGCGAACCTGCTCGAGCAGTTGGGTGTAGACGATGTATTTGGCGAGGTCGTCCTTCGTCAGGCTGCCGCAGCCGACCGCATTGCTGACCGACCGTGAGTTGCCTGGCGTCTTGGGGGGAGGAAGCACCGGCGGCTGATGGCGGCGTTCTGAGTTGGGAGATGACAAGAGTGTGGCTTTGCGTTTTCACCACAGTGGCGCTCGCGAATCGCCGATGATTGACGTGGCGCCCTGCCGTCCATGGGTTTGAGCAGGTACGCGAATTCGAAGAGCGTTGTTTGTGGATCGCCAAGATCTTTGTCGCGCCTCGGCGCGATCTGTTCTCGCGTTGCACCTCGAGAGCCCATGATGGTGGATGTTGTGACAAGCCCCCTGGTCGAGACGAAGTTCTACATCCCGGCATTGCGACGCGGCTTTGTGTCACGGCCACGACTGAGTGGCCGTCTGAGCCGCAGTGCGGAGGCGAAACTCACTCTCATCTCGGCCCCGGCGGGGTTCGGCAAGACGACCCTGTTGGCCGAGTGGCTCGCCGACGCCGACGCTGGTGAGCGGTCCGTGGCGTGGCTGTCCCTAGAACAAAACGACAACCGTGCGGGGTCCTTCTGGACTTACGTCATCGCCGCGATTCAAAAGGCAGCGCCGGAGGTAGGCGCAACTGCGCTTCTCGTCCTTGAAGCGGGTGGGTCACCGAACGAATCGGTCCTTACGGCGCTTGTCAACGACCTCAGCGCACTGACCAGCGACGTATGGCTGGTGCTCGACGACTACCACCTCATCGACTCTCTCGACGTTCAAGATGGGATGGTTTTCCTGCTGGAACACCAGCCCCCACAGATGCGCCTGGTGATCGCCAGTCGCGCCGACCCGGCCTTGCCGCTTGCGAAGTTGCGAGCGCGTGGCGAACTAGTCGAGATCCGCGCGGCAGATCTGCGCTTCACCCCGGAGGAAGCCGCGGCGTACCTCAATGACGTGATGGGATTGGCGCTGACGGCGCAGGATGTGGCTGCGCTTGAAGTGCGTACCGAAGGATGGATTGCCGCCCTGCAATTAGCGGCGCTCTCGATGCGAGGGCGCGACGACGTGGCCGCATTCATTGCCAGCTTTGCTGGAGATGACCGCTATATCGTCGACTATCTGGCGGAAGAAGTCCTCGGGCGCCAACCCAGCGAAGTCAGGGACTTTCTCCTCAGAACTTCCATCCTGGGCCGGGTTAGCGGCCCGCTTAGTGATGCCGTCCTCGGCCGCGACGGCGGCAAGGCGACACTAGTTGCGCTCGAGCGCGCGAACCTGTTTTTGGTGGCGCTTGATGATCGCCGACAGTGGTACCGGTACCACCACCTCTTTGCTGATGTTCTGCAGGCACACCTGCTGGAGGAGTACGGCGACGATGTCCCGGAGCTTCACCGCCGGGCGAGCGTTTGGTTCGAGCACAACGCTGAGCCTTCCGAGGCGATTCGGCATGCGCTCAGCGGTCGAGACTTCCACCGAGCAGCTGACCTGATGGAGCGGGCCATGCCGAAGTTGTTTCAGAACAGGCAGGAGGCCGAGGTTCGCAGTTGGATTCCAATGCTCCCCGACGAGGTGGTTCGGGTCCGACCTGTGCTTGGTATGGGGTTCGTTGGGGCGCTGGCGTCGGGCAGCGAGTTCGACAGCGTTGAGGAACGGCTGCAAGTAATCGAACTGCTCGTCGGCCCACCAACCCGTGACGGCGCCGGGCCGTATCTGCCCCAACCGGAGGCGGTTGTGGTCGACCAAGAGTGGTTCCAAAGCCTGCCCGGAAACATCGAGATGTACCGGTCCGCACAGGACCTCGCGAGCGGTGATCTGGACGGCACCGTGACGCATGCCCGACAGGCTATGGAGCTTGCCCCCCCAGACGGCGACCTCATCCGGGCCGGTGCGGCAGGCCTATGGGGGTTGGCGTCCTGGACGACCGGTGACCTCGAAGCTGCACATCAGGCGTACGTCGAATGTGTCGAAGGGCTGCAGCGAGTCGGGCACATATCAGACGTCCTCGGCTGCAGCATCACCTTGGCGGACATCCGGCGCACTCAGGGTCGCCTCAGTGACGCTCTACATATTTGCGAGTCTGGACTCGCGCTGGGGTCACGGGAATCGGGCCTACCGCCGTTTCGGGGCACCGCGGACATGCACGTAGGAATAGGTGAGATCCTGCTTGAGCGCGACGACCGTGACGGGGCGGCACGGCACCTCGCCCAAAGTCAGGAGCTCGGTGAGGCCAATGGGCTGCCGAGGAACCCGTACCGCTGGCGCGTCGCGATGGCTGCGTTACGGGAAGCAGAAGGAGATCTAGATGCCGCGGTTGAGTTGCTGGACGAGGCCGAACGCGTCTACGACGGGGACTACGCCCCGAACGTCCGGCCGGTCCCGGCGGTACGCGCCCGGTTGCGGATCAGGCGCGGTGAGCTGAGTTCCGCAGTGGAGTGGGTGCGTGCGCGACAACTTTCGCATGACGACAGGCTGTCCTACTTACTCGAATTTGAGCACGTCACGCTGGCCCGACTTCTGCTCGCCCGACATGCGACCGAGCGGACCGGAACGTCCCTCGAGGAAGCAACCGATCTGCTGACACGCCTTCTGGGCGAGGCCGAACGTGGTGGGCGCGTCGGAACCGTCCTTGAGGTACTCGTTCTGCAGGCGCTGGCTCACCAGGTTCGGGGAGACGCCACAGCCGCGATCACCTCGCTTCAACGCGCTCTCATACTGGCTGAGCCGGAGGGCTATATACGTCTGTTCGCAGACGAAGGCCCGCCGATGGGCAACCTCCTGCGTGCACTCGCGAAGAAGAGAGAAGGCGGCGCGTACGTCCGTCGGCTATTAGGCGCCACTACGGGGACCAAACTGCACAGCGGTGTCACTCAGACACTGATCGAACCTCTCAGTGAGCGCGAGATCGAAGTGCTCCGGCTGCTCGGAACCGAACTAGACGGGCCGGCCATCGCTCGGCAGCTCGTCGTGTCGCTGAACACAGTTCGCACTCACACCAAGAACATCTACGCCAAGCTCGGAGTCAACAATCGACGAGCGGCGGTACGTCGCGCTGTGGAACTCCATCTGTTGGCGCGCACCGGGGAACATTGACCCGCGTCGTCGAACACGAAGTCCCTGGCGTGCCGGGCGGCGTCTGACACTGCGCCGTCTAGCGGGGCTCGCTTTGATCGAAAAAGATCACCACGCTGCTCACCACATGTGGTGATGTCCGCTCACCACATTCGCTCCTAACTTGTCGTCGTACTCGGAGACCGCCACGCCGGCGGAGACAACTCCGGGCAGCAATGCAAGAGGAGCAACGATGAGTGACACGCCAACCGGGCAGATGATCCCGCCCGAGCGATACGAATTCCGGATCAAGGGGCACCTCGACCCCCGCTGGACCACCTGGTTCGACGGGATGACCCTCACCACCAACAGCGACGGCACCACGGACATCGAAGGCCCCGTCGTCGACCAGGCCGGACTGCACGGCCTCCTCAGCAAACTGCGCGACCTCGGCCTGCCACTGCTTTCCGTCACCCGAGTTGGCCCCGCCCTGTCGACCCGCCAACCACCGCACCCCATCAACCCATACCAAGGAGAATGAAATGACCACGACCAGCGAACGACCTGTAGTCGTAAGTCGAGTTCGGATGGACTCAACGAGGAAGACCGCGCTCGTCGCGGGCATATTCTACTTGATCACCTTCATCTCGATTCCAACCCTGGTCATCTACGGGAGCGTCAAGACCGATCAGGACTGGATCATCAGTTCGGGCAACAGCACCGGCGTACTCTGGGGCGCCTTCCTCGAGGTGATCGTCGCGCTTGTCGGTATCGGCACCGCCGTGACTTTGTTCCCGGTGGTCAAGCGGCAAAACGAAAGCATGGCGCTCGGCTTCGTGGCAGTTCGCACACTCGAAGCCGCCATGATCTTCACCGGTTGCCTGAGCCTCCTCTCGCTCGTACACCTGCACCAGGGTCTCGGTGCCACGGCCGGAGCAGACAAGGCCTCACTCGTCACCACCGGCGCGTCCCTCGTCTCGACATACAACGGCACAGCCCTCCTGGGACAGACCCTCATGCCGTGCATGAGCGCGCTTCTGCTCGGCACCTTGATGTACCGATCTGGTCTCGTGCCGCGTGCCATCCCGTTGATGGGACTCGTCGGAGCCCCGCTGCTCATCACCTCCACTATCGCGGTGTTCTTCGGTGTCATCGAGCCCATCTCTGCCTGGTCGGGCATCGCGACCCTCCCGATTGCCGCATGGGAATTCTCGCTGGGAATCTGGCTGACGTTCAAGGGTTTCAAGCCGTCCCCTGTCACCGCTGGCATGGTCGCCGGCAGCGTCAAACCCAACGAGGGCGACGTCGTCGCCTGACGCTCTACGAAACGGCCGGGCCTCCAATGGCCCGGCCGTTTCCATGAATTCGTACAAGCCACGACCCAACGGGACCGCCGTCGACGACCGTAG
>JBBRLC010000018.1:0-10224 GCA_038231595.1 Candidatus Nanopelagicales bacterium
AGCGGTTACGGGCAAGGTGAACCCGTTGGCCAACACCAGAATCAACAGGGCCTGCACCGCGTGGGCGACTCCCGCGATCAGGTTGTAACGACGCAACCGATTGAGCCGCTCAGAATCGATCGGCACTTGGGTCGCTACGTCCATCTGACTATCTCCCTAGTCCGGGGCTTGGCCCCAAGTAGTGGCTTCGGTTGGTCCGGCTCGGCTGAGTTCTAAGGGTGCAGCGGTGCGGTGTGTTCGGTCCATATCGCACCGTCCCAGTAGCGCTGAAATCCGGGGGCCGCTGAATCGGGGTACCAGCCTGCTGGGGCATTCGGCGTGGTTTGAACAGAAATCGCAGAGGCGGCGAGTTCCGGAACGGCTGAGGTGTTATTCGTGGGCGGAAGGACGGCTGGGGTCGCAGCTATTTGCGTCGCGGTCGGACTTCCAGAGAATGCTTGAGTTGATTCAGTCGCGGCCGGGTGCACCGAGAGGGCGGGGAATATCGAATGAGTCCCGATTTGGCCCGCGACCCAGGTCGTGTTTAGACGACGTTGCAGATAGCGCGTCTGCGAAGAGAACCAAAATGACGAAAGGATTGTCATTCCGGGCGACCCACTGACGGACTCACCAAGCTTCTGTTGCGTCATGTTCAGGCGGTTGGCCGTGTTAGCGAGACTGATCCAGTTGGCGATGGGTATGCATTGCGACATCCACAGACCGAAAGTGCCTACCTTGAACAGGTCGCCCGACGCGCGTCGTAGTTCCTTGTTGATCTTGACATACCAGACGAGGTAGTAGACACCGAGCGTGATCACCGACAGCCACCACACACCCCAGGGCGAGCGTTTCTTTCCCACGTCGCCTCCTTGGAGCGGCCTGCTCGCCACGCTACCGGTCCTTGGAATGCCATCTAGCGTATTCAAACAATCAGACCAAATATCGCCACTGGCGACGCCGCCTTCGAGCGCGCAATTGGTCGAGGTTTTTGCATCGTCCAACTAGGCGCCGTGGGACTCGATTGCTAGGAGCTCTGTGGGCGTGAGCGGAAAACGCCGAGTCTAAGCTGTGGCATGTTTCCGCAGGTCAGGAACATCTGAGGTCCGTCGTAAGTGGGCGCGATTGGACTCGAACCAACGACCGTCGGTTTGTGAGACCTACTAGCCGAAACGCTGAGCGTCACGCGTAGAGGTGTGCACGCAGAGCGCATAGTTATCTGCTCAGTGAGACCGAACTGAGAGGACTCAACGAGGGCACCGAGCTCGGGCGGGCTCTTCCCATTCGGCTCCGAATTCCCTATCGGCACAGCGGCTGGCTGCCGTACCGGCCGAGCGCGCACCGCAAGAGCCGATGGTGATGCCGGACCGCGAGTACCAGGAGTCGCACTCCGGCGATGACCGCTGCTGGCTGGTCGTGTTCGATGACGTGAGCGCTGTGCCTCACGATAAGAAAGGTCGAGTTCGTCGAGAGGGACGCGGCTGCGCGCTGATGGGCACGCCAGTCGGCGATGTCGCTGGCGCTGGCCCCAAACGACGAGGCGCCCCAGTAGTTGCGGTTGGGATCCTGCGCCGCCTCGACCACGAGGGGGATCGATCCTGGCCGTAAGCGTGCGGCCGCTCGTGACGACGCCCAGACGTCGATGCGGTCGCCTCCCTCGTGCCAATAGTGCGAGACACGGTCGTAGGGCGCGACGCCCTCGATGAGCATCAGGCCGGCGACACTCCGGTGGTAACGCGCGACGAAGGTTCGGGCGACGAGCCCGCCGTACGAATGACCAACGATGATGAGTGGCGCGCGCTCGCGCGCAGCGACCAGGAGTGCCCACAGCTCCAGCGCTTGAGTCGCGGCGCTGACCGTACGGTGGGGGTGCAGCGGTGGGCTTCCCCCGAGACCCGGTCGGTCGTAGATACACGTGCGCGTCGTCGCCGCGAAGGCCCGCAACACTCGCGACCACATGCGGTGGCTGGCGTTCAGCCCGGGGATCACGACGACAGTGAATCGTCCGCTGCCCGAGCAGGAGAACCACTGACGTACGCCGCCAGCGGAAATGACTCGGCTCGACCAGGGCGCCGCTGCAACCGTCCCGACCGGCGTCGCCGTTGCGCTCGCTGTGCCGGTCGGTCCGCTCACGAGTGAGGCGAACACAAGCGCCGTGACGGCCGCTTTCCGCAAGCGACGAGTCGGCGCTCGTCTTTCACTCCCGCGGTTGGTTGATAACCGAAACATGTCCTCAACGTAACCACGTCGACCCATCGTGAGGCGATCAACGAGCCGATTCGCAGAAAGCCGTGGGGTCTGACGATCTGAGTGGGCGCAATTGGACTCGAACCAACGACCGCCGGTTTGTAAGACCGGTGCTCTACCAACTGAGCTATACGCCCGGGACGTGCGCCGTAACCGGCGTACGAAAAACCGGTGAGGCGCCCCAACCTTAGGCGGGGAGCCTCAACAACGATCAGTGCCTCGCCAACAATCAGAGTGCCGCCAGGGCGTCGCGGTAGTCCTGCGTCCGCCGCGCATCGGCCGGGGAGTTGATGACTGACCAGCGCAGTACACCCTCTTTGTCGATGATGAAGGTCGCGCGAGTCGAGATACCCCGTGCCTCGAAGAAAGCGCCGTACGCCTTGGACACTTCACCGTGAGGCCAGAAGTCACTGAGCAGCGGGAATTCGTACTTCTCCTGCTCAGCGAAAACCTTCAATGAGGCCGTCGGGTCGCATGAGATGCCAAGAACCTGCGTGTCGTCGTTTTCAAAGACGGAAGTCTCATCACGGATTTCGCAAAGTTCGGTGGTGCAGGTACTGGTGAAGGCGGCAGGGTAGAAAACGAGCACGACGTTCTTCTCGCCACGAAAGGACGAGAGCGACACCTTCTGACGGAACTGGTTGCTGATCTCAAAGTCAGGGGCAAGCTGACCGATCTCGGCGGGCATGGATGTTCCTTTCAAGAACGAAACGGGATGAATCGGGCGGCTCGGGAAGGCACACGACTGTCCATCGATCAATAAATCGGGCGGATTGCTCATTCTCTCAGGAGCACGGCATCCGCACGAATCGGCGCATGTGGCAAGCCTCACAAAACCAACTAGCGGCGACCCGATCGCGGCGCCACGAGACGCGCGCCTTGCCACTCCGGGGCGGCGTTGATTGTGCTCGTTGCCGCTAGCCCAGCCGTACGGGCACCGTCAGCAATGTCGCTTGGTTCGACGTGACCGTCACGACCAGGCTTGGGGGTGAGCAGCCACACGACGCCGTTGTCAGTGAGTGGCCCGATCGCATCGACGAGTGCGTCGACGAGATCACCGTCGTCTTCACGCCACCACAGCAGGACCACATCAATGACGTCGTCGAAGTCGTCGGATTGCAGGTCAGCGCCGCTCGCCGAAGCGATTGCCTCGCGAAGGGCCTCATCGCAGTCGTCGTCGTAGCCGATTTCTTGCACGCTCAGCCCGGATTGAAGTCCGAACTTGGCAGCGAGACTACGCACTTCCCCGTCGCCCGCATTCGCGGTCACGCCACTCCTCCGTCGCTATTCCCGGTCGAAGTCCTTCGATCGGGTGTGGTGCCGGGCCGGTCGTACGCAGTGAGCCTGACCAGCATTGCAGGTCGCCCAACGCGGGCGGTCCGCCGTAGTTCATCCGACCTCGGCGCGCTGCGCAAGTACCCGAACCCTCTCACCACCCCGTGTTGCCTCCATTTACTGCCCCACGAGCCGATGCAGGGGATGATGGAGGGGTGAATCCCGGAACTACGCCCCCACCCCCATCCACCCCCGCACGACCACTGTCCCCAGTTACGCCGATTGCGGTGCGTCAGAGTCCCCTGACGTACGACCCGATCGAGGCTGGCGGCTTGCCGAGCCAGTACGTCGACACCGATCCCGGCGAAACCCAGGAGTGGCTCGATTCCCTCGACGCGGTCGTCGACAACGCGGGTCCTTACCGGGCGCGTCACCTGATGCTCTCGCTGTTGCGACGAGCGTCCGAGCGCAACGTCGGCATCCCGAGTCTGCGCAGCACTGACTACATCAACACGATTCCGCCCGAGCGCGAGCCGTGGTTCCCTGGTGACGAAGCCGTCGAACGACGTATTCGTTCCTATGTGAGATGGAACGCCGCGATCATGGTCCACCGCGCGCAGCGGCCCGGTGTCAGCGTCGGCGGGCACATCTCGACGTACGCCTCATCAGCGTCGCTCTACGAAATTGGTTTCAATCATTTCTTCCGCGGACCGGATGCTCCCGGGGGTGGCGACCAGATCTACTTCCAGGGCCACGCGTCGCCGGGCATCTATGCGCGCGCGTTTCTTGAGGGTCGACTCAGCGCCGATCAACTCGACGGATTCCGCCAAGAACTCTCACACCCGGGCGGCGGCCTTCCGTCCTACCCTCACCCGCGCCTCATGCCCGACTTCTGGCAATTTCCGACGGTGTCGATGGGGCTCGGTCCACTCAACGCGATTTATCAGGCGCGCTTCAACCGATACTTGCACCACCGCGGGCTCAAAGACACCTCGCAACAACATGTCTGGGCATACCTCGGCGACGGGGAGATGGACGAGCCGGAATCGGTCAGCGCGCTCGGCCTAGCCGCGCGCGAAGAACTCGACAACCTCACCTTCGTCGTCAACTGCAACCTGCAGCGACTCGATGGACCAGTGCGCGGCAACGGCAAGATCATCCAAGAACTTGAGTCACTTTTCCGCGGCGCCGGCTGGAATGTCATCAAGGTTGTTTGGGGTCGGGCGTGGGATGAGTTGCTCGCGCGCGACGTCGATGGCGCCTTGGTCAACCTGATGAACACGACACTCGATGGCGACTACCAGACCTACAAGGCCGAAGACGGCGCCTTCGTACGCGAACACTTCTTTGGCCGCGACCCCCGGACACGCAAAATGGTCGAACACCTCACCGACGAGCAGGTCTGGTCGTTGCGTCGCGGCGGTCACGATTATCGCAAGGTCTACGCGGCGTACGCCGCCGCGATGGCCCACTCAGGCCAACCGACGGTGATCCTGGCTAAGACGATCAAGGGCTGGACGCTGGGTTCGCACTTTGAAGCGCGAAACTCCACGCATCAAATGAAAAAACTGTCCCTCGATGACCTCAAGGGTTTTCGGGACCGGCTTGAAATCCCGATCGCCGATGCCGATCTCGATGCGAAGTTGCCGCCGTACTACCACCCCGGCGAGGACCACGAACACACCCGCTACATGCTCGATCGTCGATCCAAGTTGGGCGGTTTCGTCCCGACGCGTACGTTGAAAGCAACAGCCCTCGCGATGCCTGACGACTCGATTTATGAAGTCATGCGCCGCGGCAGCGGAAAGCAAGAAATCGCCACGACGATGGCGTTTGTGCGACTACTCAAGGACCTACTCAAAGACGAGGAACTTGGCCCGCGGTTTGTGCCGATCATTCCGGACGAAGCTCGTACGTTTGGGATGGATTCGCTCTTCCCATCGCTGAAGATTTACTCTCCGCATGGGCAGCGTTACGTCTCCGTGGACCGTGATTTGATGCTGTCTTATCAGGAGTCCGAGGTCGGACACATCCTGCACGAGGGCATCAACGAAGCTGGCGCCGTCGCGTCGTTCACCGCGGTTGGCTCGTCCTACGCCACCCAAGGCGTAACGATGATTCCGGTCTACATCTTCTATTCCATGTTTGGCTTCCAGCGAACCGGCGATGGCTTCTGGGCCGCGATGGATCAGATGGTCCGCGGGTTTATTCTCGGGGCCACAGCCGGTCGTACGACCCTGAACGGCGAAGGCCTCCAACACGAAGATGGCGCCTCGCCGTTGTTGGCATCGACTAACCCAGCTGTTGTCGCCTACGACCCGGCGTACGCATTCGAAATCGGTCACATCGTTCGCGATGGCTTGCGACGAATGTACGGCGAAAACGCCGAGAACGTTTTCTATTACCTCACCCTTTACAACGAGCCGTACGTCCATCCCGAAGAGCCCGCCAACGTGGACGTCGACGGGATCGTGCGCGGCATGCATCTCTACGCACCGGCCGAGGCGAGCGCGCCGGATGGCACGCGATCGACGTTGCGTGCGCAGATCCTTGCCTCCGGAGTTGCTGTCCCATGGGCTTTACAAGCTCAGCAGTTACTGCGGGAGGATTGGGGCGTGAGCGCCGACGTGTGGTCGGTGACCTCCTGGAACGAACTACGACGTGATGGCCTCGCCGTGGATCGACACAACTTCTTGCACCCAGACGTTGCACCGCTCACGGCGTACGTGACGAAGCGCCTGGCTGGACAACCCGGTCCGGTCATCGCAGTGTCGGACTTCATGCGCGCGGTTCAGGATCAAATCCGCGACTGGGTGCCCGCCGATTTCGTGTCACTCGGCACCGACGGTTGGGGCATGTCGGACACCCGAGGCGCGCTTCGTCGTCATTTCCTCGTCGACGCGCAATCCATCACGGTCCAAACGCTCGCGCGTTTGGTAGCCGCCGGCTCAATGCCCGCCGACGTTGTTAGCAAGGCAATGGAGCGCTATCAACTCCACGACCCCGCGGCCGCCGACCCCGGCAACACCGAAGGCTCCGGCTGACCGCGCGGTTTGCTCCGTTCACCAGTGAACAAGTGGAGTCAAACTTGCTCCGTTCACCGGTGAACAAGTGGAGTCAAACTTGCTCCGTTCACCGGTGAAGGAGTGGAGTCAGTTGAAATCTGGCTTTGTGAGGTCGTAGAACGTCACGTCGCCGTCGATCTGCGACATGAATTCCACGAACATCGGACTTTGCGCCATCTCTTTTTCATTTATCCGCGCTGCGGCCTCGGACGTGAAGTACGCCGTCTGGGTGAATCCCCCATCGTCGTGCCACGCAATGAGTCCACCGAGGAGGTCTGGGCGGATCTTGCGAAGGTCGGAATCGAAACCCTTCGCCGTACTTCGCATCAGTTGCTGATCCTTCGCTCGCCCTTGCATGACTTGGACGAAGCCCGCCTTGTTCGAACCTCCGTCAAGTACGTCGTCGACTTCGGTGCAATCGTGGAAGGTGATCTCGCCGTCGAAGGCCTTCGACGTTTCCTCGAACCACGCGGCCTGTTCGGGCAATGAACTGTTCGCCACCGCCTTCTCTTGGGACTCAAACCGAGCAACCGTGATCATGGTTCCATCAGCAGTTACCCCTGAGGTCGAGCCGAGGAATCCACTGGTCTTGGGCCTGACCTCTTTGCGCCAGGTGTCAATCTGGCGCGACCACGTGTCGGCATCTTTCACTTTGCCGTGAAAAACCTGAACGAACATCGCTGTCTCCATCTCGCCGCGCGACGCCCGCGAGCGCCGCAACCCCCGCGGGCCGCACGATACGCCGAATCGCGGGCGACTTCAGGCAAACGACGAGTGCATTTCCCAGACCAGGATCTCGGTCCGGTCCGACCCAAAAGCCGTCACACGCTGGCCGTCAGAGTCCTTGAGCCGCAACGAATCCCCAGCCTCGAGCCGATCCAACCCTTCGACCTCAGCGCCTCCGGCCGCGACGTACAGGTGCACAAACGGCGCCGCCGGCAGGACGACCGATTCCCCGGCGTCTAAACGTGCGACCAACAGGCCCGCGTCTCGCTGGTGCATTCGGATCGCGCGGTCGTTCGCGTGTCGGGCCAAGCCGGATGCCACGACGACGAGACCGCCGCCGACGAGTTCAGGACTGATATCAAGTTGCTCGTAGGACGGTCCCACGCCGCGCTCATCAGGAGTCACCCACATCTGTACAAATCGGACCGGGCCGTCGTCGGCGTGAGTACGCGCGAGACCTAGACCGCGCGCGTCGTTCTTCTCCGAATGCAAGATTCCGCGTCCCGCGCTCATCCGTTGCGCGAGCCCGGGATGAATCAGACCGGTGTGGCCTTGCGAGTCTTGATGGACCAACGAGCCCTCGAGAACCCAGGTGACGATTTCCATGTCGCGATGCGGATGAGTTTCGAATCCTGTCCCCGGAGCTACGACGTCGTGGTTTGAGACCAGCAGTAATCCGAAGCCAACGTTGTCAGGGTCGTAGTGCGGACCAAACGAGAAAGAGTGCGCCGAATCGAGCCAACCCACCGACGTACGAAAGCGATCGCCCGCTCGCTGGATCTGGGCAACCGACATCCGCCTCACCCTCCTCTCCGCCTCGCCACCGCAATAAACCCGCCCGACCTTGACCCACATCCTGCGCCATCGGCGCGCCTCCGGCACACTGCGCGCGTGAGCACCCGGGGACGCGCCGCGACCGTACGCAAACTTGAGCGAGCAACCGGCACCCTCGCGACGGCTGCGACCGCCCGGATGGATTCAACTCTTCCCTGGTTCCGAGCGATGAGCGCGGCCGAACGAAGTTGGGTCGGACTGATCGCTCAAGCGGGAATCGCGGCATTCGTCGAATGGTTCCGCCACCCCGAGCAACCCTTGGAAATCACCGCCGATGTTTTCGGTACGGCCCCTCGTGAACTAGTGCGAGCGATCACGTTGGCGCAGACCGTGGAACTGGTCCGCACAACGATTGCCGTCGTGGAAGACAGCGTCGCTGACCTGGCGGCGCCCGATGATGTGGGCGCGCTGCGAGAGTCGTTGCTGCTCTACTCCCGCGAGATCGCATTCGCTGCCGCCGCGGTCTACGCGCGCGCTGCCGAAGCCCGTGGTGCCTGGGATGCGCGACTTGAAGCGCTCGTCATCGATTCGCTGCTGCGAGGCGAGATCGACACCGATGCGGTGTCTCGGGCGGCGGCTTTGGGATGGACATCGCGGCGAGGAGTAGCCGTCGTCGCGGGCAATGCTCCTCACGGCGATCCAGAACCGGTGGTCGAAGCCGTACATCGAATTGCTCGCCATCAACACATGGATGTTCTTACCGGCGTACATGGAGATCGACTCGTCGTCGTCCTCGGCGGAGTCGACGATCCGGTCGAGGCCGCATCGCGATTTGTGTCGCACTTCGGACCCGGACCGGTGGTTGCTGGATCGTTGGTCGACGGCCTGGAGTTCGCAGGGCGTTCTGCGCGCGAAGCTCTGGCCGCGCTGCAATCGGCCCCAGCTTGGCCCGACGCACCACGCCCCGTACCGGCCGATGAGTTACTGCCCGAACGTGTGCTCGCAGGCGATGACCACGCTCGTGCCCTGCTCGCTTCACGTGTCTACGACATCTTGCTCGATACCGACCCCGCCTTGATCGACACGTTGTCGGCGTACCTGGAAAACTCGGCCAGCCTCGAGGCGGCGGCTCGACTTCTCTTCGTCCACCCCAATACGGTCCGATACCGCCTTCGTCGCATTGCCGATTTGACCGGTCTGTCCCCGACGGATCCGCGCGAGGCCTTCACCTTGCACGTGGGGTTGGCTGTCGGCAGATTGGGCGATCGGACCGTCGTAACTGGCCAGTAGCAAACGGTTTCCGTACGGATTTCACGCCTGGAATGGCGTTTCGCCCCAGCCCGGCGTTGTAGGGTTCCTACAACTATCGACGGTCGACGTTGGCAGCGTTGACCCGGGCGATCGCCCTCGACTCAGGGCAAGGTGGAACCCGTGCTTGTCGTCGTCGCCCCCGGTCAAGGTTCTCAGTCGCCAGGGTTTGTCACCCCGTGGCTAGAACTCCCGCATTTTGAAGAACGACTGCGTTGGCTGTCCGCAGTATCCGGTCGTGATCTCGTCAGCCTCGGCACCAACGCCGACGCCGACACCATCCGCGACACAGCTGTCGCCCAACCCCTCATCGTCGCGACCGGGCTGGTCAGTTTGTTGGCGCTCTTCCCGCATCCCGGTGAGGCGTACGGCAAGGTCGGTGCGGGAGCGGGTCACAGCGTCGGTGAATTCACCGCCGCAACCGCGACCGGCGTCATCACTGCCGAGCAGGCAATGGTGCTCGTCACCGAACGCGGCAAGGCGATGGCGCAAGCCTCGGTACACCCACCCACCGGCATGACCGCGATTCTTGGCGGAGACTTCGACGACGTACTTGCAACTCTCGAACGCCACGGTCTCACTCCGGCAAACGTCAACGCAGACGGTCAAGTGGTCGCAGCTGGCACCCTCGAAGAATTGGCTGCACTCAGCGCCGACCCGCCCGCAGGCACGCGGTTGCGTCCGCTCGAAGTTGCCGGCGCCTTCCACACTGACCACATGGGTCCCGCAGTGAACGTGATGGCGGGACTCGCTCGTGCAGTCAGCACCCATGACCCCCGCATGCGATTGCTCTCGAACCGCGACGGATCCGTCGTACACAACGGCCGCGAAGTCCTCAAACGCCTTGTGACAC
>JBBRLC010000019.1:0-10201 GCA_038231595.1 Candidatus Nanopelagicales bacterium
CGCGGCGCCGCTGAGCGCGATCGCCGCACGCGTGTCGCCTGAGACATCAGGGCCTGCCGTCATCGTGGGCGGCAAGTCAGGATTGACTGTCACCCCTGCCGTATCGCTTGCGGGTGGGCTGACGCCATCGTCGGCGTGCAGCGTCGCGATATAGGTTCCGACCGTCGGGCAGGTGACAGTCGTGACTGGCGCCGCGGCATTCGTAAACGTGCAGCCCTGACCGTCGATAGTCCATCCAATCGTCGGCGTGCGTCCCGGGTCGCTCACAACACCGTGGAGCGTGATCGGATGCAGGACGATCCCAGCGACCGGACCACCGGCATTGACCGCCAGCGGAACGACTTGGTTCACGGTCACGCGTGTCGTGTCGCTCACCGCAGGATTGACGCCATCGCTCGCAGAAAGCGTCGCGGTGAAGACACCAGGCTTGCTGCAGGTGACGGTCGTCGCCGGTGCCGCAGGATTGGCGAACGTGCACGCTGGATCACTCGCAGTCCACGTATCGATCGGTGTCGTGAAGGGATCATTCACGACCCCGCTGAGCGCGATGGGCGCATTGACGTTGCCCGAGCGGTCGGGGCCAGCATCGACCGTTGGCGGCGGGTTGACCGTGACAACAGGGATCGTCACCAAGGTGTCCTGCGGGATGTTGCAGGTGACATTGGCCGTGATCGACCCGTTGAGTACGACAGTCGTGGTCAGTCGCAGCGCGTTGAGCGTGATTCCCGAACCCGCAGCACCGGCTGTGGCTTGGACGCTCACGTCGGGAGTCACCAGTGTTCCAGGAGGAAACGGCCCCGGTTGTCCTAACACAATCGTGTCGGACGGCCCGACGGCGGCCGTCATCGGGGTGGGGTTGCCGTTAATCGTCGCGGTCCCGGGGTTCACGATTGAGCCGTTGTTGAACGTCGTGGCGTGCACCTGGAACGACAGACTCAGCTTGGAGTACGACGTGATCGTCAGGCCGTTCGATGAACTCGGCAACACGTTGGTTGCGCTCGGGGCCGTGACAGTGAACGTTTGACCGGGCGTGACATGGTCCGGTGCCGACAGCGTCACCGTGACATCCTGCGTTTGGGCAATAGTTGAGCCACCGACCACTGCAGTGCATTGCACAGCCTTGAAGGTGTGGGTCACGGTTTGGGCGCTCGCGCCCGGTGCCTCCAAGGCATCGAGCCCCGCGGCCCCCAAGATCGCAACCATCGCTGCTACCGCGATACGTCCGCAGATACGTCGTTGTGTCACGTGACCGGGCCTCCTCATTGACCATCCAGTGCGTTGTCAATGTAAGGACAAAGCCTTCGAGCTGCAGCCCTCCAAATCAACAACATTCTTCGCTTGCCAGCGAGAACGTGTGCGCGCGCGAATCTCTGCCCGCGAGAACGCGCGAGCGTGGTAGACACGCTGAAATGGAACAAGCGCCGCGTTGGGTAGCGGTGGCGGTCGACTTGGACGGCACGTTGATCCGCGGCACGACGGCGTCGTTGCACCTCGCGGAATGGATTGGTCACCGCCCAATCATTGAGGAACTCGAGCGCCAATTTGCCGCCGGAGCGATCACGAGTGCAGATATCGCCGACGGTGATGCGCCGTTTTACAAGGGCCGCTCACTCGAAGATGTTGCCGCCGCGATGGAATCGGTGCCGTACCTTGACGACATTGCCGAGGGCGTGGGGTTGCTTGCATCGCAGGGAGTCGACGCGGTGTTGTGCACCGTTGCGTGGACCTTCGCGGCGCGATGCGTGGCGGATCGATTTGGTTTTTCCTCAGTGTCCGGGACCATCATGCGGGTCGATACGAATGGGAAACTCGACGGGCAGGTCGAGCGGTATTTCGAACCAGAAGACAAAGCCGCGTTTCTTCACGACTACTGCCACGCACGCGGTGTGCAGATAGACCAGGTCGTTGCGATCGGCGATGGACGTTCTGACCTTGCGATGTTTGCTGCAGCAGGATTTTCGGTCGGGATGAACGCGTCGCCGGAGGCGAGGGCAGCTGCCTCCGTTACGGTGGATAGCAATTCCTTCATCGATGCGCTACGCGCCGTTCCCGGCCTCCTCACACGCTGAAACAGCACGAGCTCATGAGCTCATGAATAGGCGGCAAGCGCTAGATCGAGGAATGCCGTCACCCGATTGACATAGCCGTCGGGGTCCTTTGCGTAGGCCTGAACGTGTTCGGCGTCCGCTACGACCCACGCCTCGCCACCCGTCGCAGCCGCGAGGAGATGAACATTGCCGATGTCGACTGCGGTATCCGCGCTCCCGTGTATGTGGAACATCGCCGGCGATGAAGACCGTGTGGCGCCAAGATCGACTGGAGGCGTTCCATTGAAGAGATGCATGAATGCCGGCGCCAAAGCGAACGCCAGCTTTGGAACGGGAACGAACGTTGATGCCTGTCGGACGACGATCGCTCCCCCGTCGACAAACGCGCTGTCGGTGACCACGGCGAAGACTTCACGTGCATCTCTGCCCGCGGCAACGGCAGCGTGGCCACCGGCACTCATGCCGACGATCGCAGCTGGCTTTCCGACCCGGTCCACAATCCAACTCGCCGCGGCGCAGAGGTCGTCCGACTCAAAGCGACCGGCGCTGTACGGACGGCGTCCGTTCGCGTAGCTGAGATTGATGACGAGGACCGCGTATCGGATTCGGTGCAGTGCGGCAGCGACTTCCAGTATGGGTCCTCGATCTGTCGCTCGCGGGTCACTCGACGTTTCCAAGCCGTGAACGATCACCACCGCGGCGACAGGATCCGCGGCACCCACGAACCACCCTTTGACGCCGGTCAAATACTCGACGTCCTCGAATTGCAACCCAACGTCGGACGGATCGCGCCTGGCCCCTGGAGTCCAGCCGATCAGTCTCATCATGCGGGGCCGAGATGCGAACACCGCCGCCGCGCTGCTACACAACGCGACGACACATCCCACCGTCACCACCAGTATCGAGCAACCTCGTCGAAATGGTTGCGGCGAACACGATTTCATTCGCTAGAAATTACCGCGCAGTCATCGCTTTGGTCCGGGAGTGGATGCCGCTTCGATGAGTTCGATGAACCACTGGCGGACACGCGGGACTCCTCGAAGCGGGACGCCAGCGTGATCGACGGGTCCGAGCGACAGTGTCTCGACGTTGCCACCACGCGCGCGCATCTTCTCCGCTGCGCGCAGTGAGTCAGCTGGGGGGACGTCAACATCGGCCTCGCCGTAGTAGAGCCGAAGCGGTGCCTGTGGTATCCAGTCCACGGCTTCGTTGTTCCTCACCGCGTCGAGAAACCACGAGGATTCACCGGCAAGGAACGCGTCCTCGACGCCGGGACGGAACATCTCACGCGGATCCCGAGGGAGTCGTTGGACAATGTCGTCGTAGCTGTGTTCGCCATCGAAGAGTTCCGGGATCAGTGCGGCGAAGTCGTCGGTGACGACGGAGTCGAGCCGTTGCTCGTAGGTGCGCGCGTACGAGTTCGCAACGAACGCGAGGTACAGGGAATGGGCGGTTGAGGCGCCGGTAAAGCCCCAAGGAAGTGATACGCCAGCGAGATCCAGCGGCGACGCCAACCCCGCTGCGGCGAGCACCTCGATACCGGCACGAGGCGAGGCTTCCAACGCCCGCTGCAGGACCGCCGTCGAGAACCCGCCCTGCGAGTAGCCGGCCAACATCATCGACGACGGTGACGAACGGCCCAGCGCCTCGGTCACGGCCTTCGCCGCCGTCATAAAATCGATGCAGGCAGATTCCGTCGTCGGCGCGTACATATACGGGTGGTAGGTCTGCGAGATACCGAGCCCGAGATAATCGGGAGCGAGCAGTGCGAGTCCGCTACCGGCGAACGCGGCCGCAACCAGGGTCCCGACCAGCCCACCCGATGACGGGGCTTCAGCGCGTGTCGGGTTCGTTCCGTTCAGCCACGTGACTGTCGCTCGCGGTGACGAACCACGCGGTAGCGCGAACAGTCCGGAGGCGAGCTCAGGATTGCCTCGGTGTTCGGTCCAATACGACACCCGATACAGATCGATGCCGTGACGTACCGGAAGGCGCTCCGGCAACCGCGCGAGTCGGACCATCGCCCGGAGCCGCAATGCGGAATAGCTCTTCAAACGCTCGACGCGCTCGACCGATCCCCCGAGACGGTCGCCCGTAGAAGGCACGCCGATGAGTCGTTTCGTTCGGGCCACACCATGCTCCCTCCGCGGACCTCGAGCATGATGCATAGCACGCGCGCATGAGTAACGCGGTGGCGAAGACAGCAAGGGAGCGAAGAATGAGCGACTTTGTGGCGAGCCACAACGCCGCGCCGGGCGAAGCAGGCGCAGAAGAGCGTGGGTCTCACCCGACACTTCTCACACCAGCAACGCGGTGGCGAAGACAGCAAGGGAGCGAAGCATGAGCGACTTTCTGGCGAGCCACTCGCCGCGCCGGGCGAAGCAGGCGCAGAAAACAGCGCGGATGAGACGAACCAGCCAGCACACGCAACGCTACGAACAAACCGCAACGCTTGACCCACACACTGCCATCAGGGCAATCTGGCGTGGTGAATCTCCAGCAGACAGTGTTCGCGCGGCTGTACCGGCGGACACCGAGTGTCGAGTCTTTGCCTTGGCATCGCGAACTGCCGCCACCGCTCCTGGAGCGCGTCGTCGCGCACCGGACGACACGGCGCCGGGCGCTCGACCTCGGCTGCGGCCAAGGCGTCTACGCCGTGTACCTCGCGCAGCAGGGCTTCTCGGTCGTCGGCATTGACTTCGTCCCGGCCGCGGTTACCGCCGCGCGGACGCGCGCCGAGCAGGCCAGCGTCGAGGTCGAGCTTGTGCAGTGCGACGTGATCGAATACGAAGCACTGTCCCCTTTCGACGTTGTGCTCGACTCGGGTTGTCTGCACCATCTGCCCAAAGGAAACGCCGCCGCGTACAGGAAACGGCTGGACGAGTGGCTGGCACCGGGAGGCGACTACGTGCTCGTGCACTTCGTGCACCGACCGCGGGTGCTCTGGGTGCCCAAGGGTCCCAGGCATATGACACGCGACGAGGCAATCGCGTTCTTCGCTCCACTCGAACTGCAAGCGTATGACGAAACGCAGTTTGACGTGCCGCTCCCAATGGGCCGGATGCGCGCAGGCGTGTACTGGTTCACCCGGCCGGAGCACTGATGCGCCGCTCGAAGTCGACGCAGGAGCCACAAATATACAAGTGGGCGGTAGAGGACTCGAACCTCCGACCTCGTCGGTGTGAACGACGCGCTCTAACCAACTGAGCTAACCGCCCTTGTGCGGGCTGAGACAATAGCGTGCGCGCGTATGGAGAAATTGATCTACCTCGCCACCTTCCCGGAATCGTTTGGGCCTGAGCTGGTGCGTTCGACGATGCTCGACGTCGTCGCCCCCGAACTGCTGGCGCTTGGCGTCCATGGCCTGACGATGGATTTGGACGACGAACAAGCGCAGGTCCCGCCGCCTATGCCTCCTCCTGTTGGTGAAAATCCGGTGCGTGCAATTGTTTCGGTATGGGTCGATGCATACGACTACCGCGAGACGATCGAGTTGGTGCTGCGCTCACATGCAGAGCACATCGACGGATATCAGGCTGTGGAGTCGCTGTATCGCGACTACGGCGGAAATCAATGGTCGTCGCAGCGCGACTGGCCCGACGGCGAACGTTCCCCTGGCATCCTGACGGTGTCGCTGATTGAACAAAAACGTGGGATGGACTTCGAGGAATGGATCACGTTCTGGCATGACAAACAATCACCGATGTCGGAGGCGATACAACCTCGAGCGCGCTATGTGCGCAATGCGATCTTCCGATCGATCACGCCCGATGCACCGCCGTACCGGGCGATCGTTGAGGAAGCGTGGCCGACTACGGAGCATCTCACCGATCCGATGAAATTCTATTGCGGTAATGGCAGCGATGCGACGATGAATGCGAACATCACCACGATGTTGGAACACGTAGGAACGTTCATCGATTTCGATACGTTCCGCAACCTCACGCTGAGCGAGTGGATCGTGAAGAGTCTTTGAGGTAGGCAAGTGCGATCGCCGCATACATGGCGATCCCATGACACATAGCGGTTTCGTCGATCGTCATGCGGTTCGAATGACATCCGTGCGCGCGTGCAGGCGTTTCGCCTGGGGGGCAAACACCGAGGTACGCAAAGGCGCCGGGCCGTTCGTTGAGGAGATACGAGAAGTCTTCGGCGCCCATTACCGGCGAGGGCATTTCAAACGCTGCTGCCGATCCAAGCAATTCGCGTGCGACATCGAGGGCAAAGCCTGCGAACGCTGCATCGTTCACGACCACTGGGTAGCCCTCGGCAATGTCGACTGTCGCCGTCATCTCGTGGGCAGCGGCGATATTGGTCGCGACCCGTTCGATCCCAGCGCGAGCCTTTCGCCTGCTGCTTTCTCCTACGGCTCGCAGCGTGCCAATGAGCTTCACCGTTTCGGGAATGACGTTGCTTGCGGTCCCACCGGTGATCTGGGTGATCGTCACAACAACCGGATCGAAGGTGCTGATACGGCGCGTCACCATGACCTGCAGCGCGGTGACGATCTCGGCCGCAACCGGCATCGGATCGTTTGCGAGATACGGACTCGATGCGTGTCCGCCTTTGCCCGCAA
This sequence comes from Candidatus Nanopelagicales bacterium, assembly GCA_038231595.1. GTDB lineage: Bacteria > Actinomycetota > Actinomycetes > S36-B12 > JBBRLC01 > JBBRLC01. The sequence goes on from JBBRLC010000019.1 coordinate 6,625, forward strand.
TTGTGATTTGGAGTACATCGGCCGATGCCATGATTGTGCCTGGCCGTGTGGAAATCACTCCTGTCGGGATGTTTGGTGTCACGTGCAAGGCGAACACTGCATCAACGTTGGGATCGTCGAGCACGCCCTCTTCGAGCATCACGCGTGCCCCGAAGTGACCCTCTTCACCTGGTTGAAACATGCACCGCACGGTGCCGGCGAACTCCGCGCGTCGAGCAGCAAGCAGTCGAGCCGCCCCAACAAGCATTGCGGTGTGGGCGTCGTGTCCGCAGGCATGCATCGCGCCCGGTATCTCGCTTGCGAATTCGAGGCCAGAGTCTTCTGGCATCGGCAGGGCATCCATGTCGCCGCGCAGAAGTACCGTCGGCCCCTCCCCGGAAGTTCCGATCACGTCGGCAACAACCGAGCTCAGCGCGGTGCCCCGTTGCAGACGTACATCAAGCGGAGCGAGGGCTTGGACTACGACGTCTTGGGTTCTGGGGAGTTGGAGTCCTTGTTCTGGAAACTGATGAATCCGTCGTCGCATCGCGATCGCGTCGGGCAATTGGGCGCGAGCCGAGATGAGCAGCTCCTCTGCAACAAAACCTGTCATGCCCTCGACATTACGAGCCCGAACGGAACCAATGCTTGACGGCGTAGTCAAACTCTTCCACGCACTGCCGGTAGGCGTCGCGTAATTCGTCACCTGGCCAATGCGCGCCGACGAGTTCGTTCGGGAGCAACGGGTCGGCGCGCAAATGTGCGAGCGCAGCAGTTGAGGCCAAGAAAGCGGCCCGTATTCCGTCGTCGACATCGCCGGCCGCGAGCGCCGCGTGCCCACGAACAAGTTCCAATATCAATGGTCGAGCGCGCAACGCCCACGCTTGCGGCGCGAACAGCGCTTCCGCAAGCGCACCTTGCGGGTCGATTGGGCTGCCAACCCATAGGCGACATTGCGCATCCCGGTACGGCATCGACTCCGAGACGAGATTGTCCGGGCGAGTCCACACTCCCTCTCGCTGTTCGGCGTAATGATGGTGGCGCATTTCTAAGCGAATCGCATTGCGGTCCTCAACATTGCGGGTATCTGCGGTAACCACAGCTATCAACCAATCGCCGTTCCATATCCGCAGCGCCGGCGCGCGCGCCAAATCGTGCTCACGCACCCGCTCCCGAAGTCGACCGACGAGCTCATAGACGCCAGCATCGTTGCGCAGTTCGGCGTTGTCGACCATGCGGCTCAACGCGACTCGTGCCGTGCCTTGAGACACGCCAAATAACCCACACCATCGCACCAGGTCTGCCCCAGAACGTTTCGGTTCGCGCATCCCGAGCAACAACGACGCGACAATCGATCGTGCGGAGAGCGGGCGGTACGTTCCGTTCGCAACGAGTTTGTCAATATTACTGGTTTTACTCATATGATTTCATAGTGTAATATCTCGACGATGACCGCCGACACGATGGTGCCTGATCCGTCGCTGCTTCTCCCCGTGCACGGAGATCGCCTGAGAGACAACGGTCGGCCTTCCGGGGGGTTGCGCGACGAACTGCGGCGGATCCCCAATGTCCGCAATGGTCTTTCGGTGTTGAGCGTCTGGGTTCAAACGGTGGGCATCGCTGTCCTCGCAGTGCGGATCAATCACCCAGTTGTATGGATCGTGGCGTTCTTGCTGATGGGTCGCGCCCACGCGCAGTTCGCAGCGCTGATGCACGAGGCCGCACATCGCATGCTGTTTCGCAATCGATCGCTCAACGACTGGGTTGGCCGTTGGCTGGTTGGCTACATCGGATTCACGCCGATTGATCTGTATCGACGGGGCCACATGGCGCATCACCGCGATGAGTTCGGGCCCGACGAACCCGACATCGCGCTGTATCGGAGCTACCCGATTACGCGAGCCTCGTTCCGTCGCAAGCTCACCCGCGACGCGACGGGCCGCACCGGATGGATGCTCTTCAAAGGACTGCTGCGCGGTACTCGAAGCCCCGACGAGTCGGTCAGCCGTCAAGCGCGAAGCATTGTGGCATTCCATGTTGGATTGATTGCGATTTGCACTCTCTTCGGATATCCATGGTTGTGGTTTGTGTTGTGGCTTGCTCCGTTCCTCACGGTGTGGCGCGTGATCAATCGGCTGCGTTCCATCGCTGAGCATGGCGGGATGCAACGGTCTGACGATCGGCGGAACACCACCCACTCGGTGCGACAACATTTCATTGCCCGCTTCTGGATCGTTCCGAACCAAATCGGTTGGCACCTCGCACATCACGTCGACTCTGGCGTGCCGATGCGCAACCTGCCGCGATTTCATCGCGAGTTGATTTCCGCTGGCTACGTCAGCGAAGGTCTTGAGTATCCGAGCTATATCGCGCTTTGGAGCGCGCTGAGTTCACGCCCCGAAACCAGCCCCGAACGCTGAATTCGGAGGCACCGGCACCCCACCGAATGCTTCCTCGGCAGCAGTCGCTATCGACATCAAGCGAAGGTCGGCACCGCGCGGCATAGCAATTTGAATCGAGACGGGCAACACGTCGTCGCCTTCGGTCACGAAGCCACAGTGCACGCTCGCCGCAGGGGCCCGCACCAAATTGAACGGCAGGGTGTATGCCGCCGCCCATGCAGGTCCCGCTGGGGAATCCTCGCGAACGCGTGGCGGGACGGCGCCCATTCCTGGGGTGATCAACACGTCGCAGTGTTCATAGACGGCGGCCAGCGCCAGATTCGCAGCTTGGGCACCTGCTTCACCTTCGATCATCTGGGTCGCGGTAATGTTGTGCCCGTAGTTCGCGGTATTCACGGCTGCAGGCAGAAATCGTTCGTCCCACGGCATCGGGTCACGATTCGCGGTACGAAGCGACCCGGGGGCCGCACGCGCGATCCAGGCCAGCACCGGCTGTTCACTGAAGATCGCGTCGTTCGTCGAGACGACGACGGCACCTGCGGCCACGAGTGCGCCCACCGCCTGTTCGCAACGAGCAAGAATCGTTGCGTCGGGGGTCGTCACTCCAAGCGTCGGTGACCAACAGATGCGGACGCCCTCAAGCGATGCGTTCTGCGCTGCAGCTACAAACGAACCGGCGAGATCGAACGACAACAAGTCTCGGTTGGTGATGCCCTTGACAACGTCGAGTCCGATGGCGATCTCGCTGAATGTGCGCGCCATAGTGCCGCGGCTAGAAAATGGTCCCCAGGTAGGTGCCTCTTCGTCGCCATTCGGAACCACGCCATGCGTCGGTTTAAAGCCCGAGATGCCACAGGCGGCCGCGGGTATCCGGATCGATCCCCCACCATCCGAGCCGGTGCACATCGCGACTAGCCCAGCTGAGACGGCAGCGGCCGAGCCGCCCGAGGATCCCCCAGCGGTTCGGCCCAAGGCCCAAGGGTTGCGGGTCGGACCGAACACGAGGTTGTCGGTTTCGGCATGAAAGCCGTACGCAGGCGTGTTTGTCTTGCCCACAACGATCGCTCCGGCGCGCTTCAGCCGTTGCACCTCGACCGAATCGGAACTCGCCACCGGCGAGCCAGCGCGGGCCGGGTCGCCGCACACCGTGCGAAAGCCGCTCGCGTCTTCGAGATCTTTGACGCCGATGGCCACAC
>JBBRLC010000020.1:0-10177 GCA_038231595.1 Candidatus Nanopelagicales bacterium
GATGCTTGCTCCCGCACTGCTGATGTCGGTCCCAAGAATCACCGCAGGTGACAACAGGTACTTGAACTGACCGTCCTTACCGCAGGTCACCATGTACTGCGCGGGATCCTCGGGCTTCCCACCAGCGAGGGCGCCCTTTGTTGAGCAATCCAGCGCTAGATACGCGGCTTCGAGTTTTGCATCGTCAGTCTTGGACTGAATCGGGGGCTGCGGTGATGGAACCTTGGCGACTACGGACGGGGTGGCGGCAGGAGAGGTGGCTTTGGGGGTTGGAGTTGCCGACGCGGCACGCAACGCGGAGGACAGCGCTCGACCATTTCCGCTCGTACTCGGCGATGGGTTGACCTTCGTTGTGGCTGACGGGGTCGGGGCCGGTGTCGGGGCCGGTGTCGGTGTCGTCGCCGGTGTGGGCGTCACCTGAGGTGAGCCGAATTCTTCCTTGAGCACCGGACGGAAAGTCAGTTTCGCAGTCGAGGTCAACGCCTCACGTACGGCGTTGCTGATGGTTCCCGGGATCGACACGACGATGGCTGTACCCGATCCCGTGCCCTGAGTGGTGACGGTGGCCTCAGCGACACCGAAACTGTCCACTCGACTCCGAATGATCTCGACGGTCTTGTCGAGTTGTTCGGAGGTGATCTGTCCTTCGCCGGTAGACAGCTTAGGCACCAGGATGAACTCAGTTCCGCCGCGAAGGTCCAACCCGAGTTTGACGGAATGATCTTGACCCGGCCAGAAGGCGGTCAACCCGAGAACGACGATGATCAACAGCAGAATCGCCAGGATCCGTCCCGGTCGCTGCAAAGTAGGTGACGCCACCGTTGTCGTGTCTCCTGTACATGGCCGGACCCACGCCGCGACGTGGCAACTCGACCGAACGGGCGCACTCCCACACGGGGGCACGCGCAATTACACGATCCGAGAGCCGGACCGAGGGGTCAGTATTCCCGACGGTGCTGGAGAACTAACCAGGTGGGCACCCTCAGCCCCGCGTGTCGTCCCCTGCCTCGTTGCCCGGGTTGTCTAGCGGGTCGTCCAGCGGGTCGTCCAGTGGGTCGGCGGGGTCGGTGGCCGGGGAGATGACTTTGGCAATCGCGATTTTGATGTAGCGGACTCGTACGCCGGGGGCGATCTCCAACTCGACCTCGTCGTCGTCGACCGAGGTCACGGTCCCGAACAACCCAGCCGTGGTCATGACCTCGGAGCCGACCTGCACCGAATTCGAGACTGAGCGCGCTTCCTCAGTACGCCGACGAGAGGGCCTGATGATGAGAAAGTAGAAGGCCAGCGCAAGCAAGAGCAGTGGTACGAGGGTGGCGAGTTCCACGTCAGGTCTCCTCGTCAAGCAATGATGGCTGCTCTCTATCTTGCCCGACCAGCGACTGCCTTCCAGAGCGGGTGGCCGAGGCAGCCAGCGAAGTAGCGGGAGGCGCAGCGAATCCCAAGTGCTCCCATGCCGCCGCGGTAGCCACTCGGCCCCTCGGAGTCCGAGCGAGGAATCCCGCACGGACGAGGAACGGTTCGCTCACGGTCTCGACGGTTTCCGACTCCTCACCAACGGCAACGGCCAAGGTGCTCAGACCCACGGGTCCACCACCAAATAACTGAACGAGAGCGGTCAGAACCGCGCGGTCCAGGCGATCCAGTCCCAACTCGTCGACTTCGTACAAAGTGAGTGCCGCTCGAGCAATATCTCGATCGATTGCGCCGTCAGCTCGAACCTCGGCGAAATCTCGTACCCGGCGCAACAACCGATTCGCGATTCGCGGCGTACCGCGCGAACGACCGGCGATCTCGTCACGACCGTCATCATCGATGCGTACGTCGAGCAGACCGGCGGATCGTTTCAGGATCCGCCGGATTTCTTCGGTTTCGTAGAAGTCCATGTGCGCGGTGAAACCGAAACGGTCGCGCAGCGGCGACGGGAGCAACCCAGCCCTCGTGGTCGCGCCCACCAAGGTGAATGGTTCCAGATCGAGCGGAATCGCCGTTGCCCCAGGGCCTTTACCGACAATCACGTCAACGCGAAAGTCTTCCATCGCGACGTAGAGCATTTCTTCAGCGGGTCGGGCCATCCGATGGATCTCGTCGAGGAAAAGCACCTCGCCCGGTTGCAAGGAACTCAGCACTGCGGCCAAATCGCCTGCGTGTTGAATCGCGGGGCCAGACGTCACGCGGATCGGCATGCCGAGTTCGGCGGCGATGATCAGGGCGAGGGTTGTCTTGCCCAATCCGGGCGGCCCGGACAACAGCACATGATCGGCGGCTCCGCCACGCCCGACGGCGGCCTGAAGGACCAACGAGAGTTGATCCTTCACTCGCCCTTGGCCGATGAATTCAGTCAGGTCCCGAGGCCTGAGGGCTCCTTCGACCGTGACGTCGTCGGCCACAGTGTTGGCGTCGACCAGCCGAATGTCCGCGTCGCTCATCCGCGGTCCAGACTGCGAAGGGCGCGGCGGAGCAATCCGGCAACATTGGGTTCCTCGATCTCGACCGACCCGTTGGCACGGCGCTCCTCGGCAACTTCGTCGGCCACTCGATCCACAGCCACATCGGCATCACGAGTCGTCCATCCCAAACCGGTGAGCGCGGCATGTACTTGGTCGCGCCAAGGGCCCTCGCCGTGAGCACTTCGAGTCATCTCGGTGAGGTCAACCGTCGTGGACGACCGCGGTGGGCCTAGCCGGTCCTTCAGTTCCAGCACCATGCGCTGAGCTCCTTTTCGACCCACGCCAGAAATGCGAGTGAGCGTGGCCAAGTCCTCGGAGGCGATTGCCCGACGCAGATCGTCAGGACGCAACGTGGCGAGCGCTCCGAGTGCAATCCGTGGGCCAATCCCGGACACCGTTTGCAACACGTCGAAGACGACGCGTTCGTCGTCGTCAGCGAAGCCGTACAGGGTCAGCGAGTCCTCGCGAACGACCATGCTCGTCGGTAGATGCGCCTCGTGTCCAACTCGCAAACCCGCGATTGTTTGAGGCGTACATGCGACGAGGAGCCCTACTCCTCCCACTTCGACAACGGCGGCGTCGGGTTGCAGCTCATCGACGCGCCCACGTACAAACGCGATCATCGGATCACCGCGACGCGTTGATGGGTGGCAGAGCGTGAAGCGACCTGGGCACGAACGGCATCGTCGAGGCGTTGCGCGGCATTCCCCCGCCACAGATGGCAAATGGCCAACGCCAGTGCATCGGTGGCATCGGCCGGCTTCGGCGTGGCAGTCAACTTCAGCAGTTTCGTGACCATCATCGCGACCTGGGCTTTGTCTGCACGACCGGACCCGGTGACTGCGGCTTTTACTTCACTCGGCGTGTGCAGCGCAACCGGGATGCCCCGGCGGGTCGCTGCGACGATCGCTACGGCGCTCGCTTGCGCCGTCCCCATCACGGTCCGCACGTTGTGTTGACTAAACACTCGCTCAATTGCCACGACATCTGGTGAATGGTCATCCAGGGCACTGTTGAAGTGACGATCGAGTTCGATCAAGCGATCGCCGATCGCGTCGGTGGGTCGGGTCCGTGCGACCTCGACGCAGACCATCGAGACCCTCCTCGAGGCTGATCCGTCGACAACCGCGATCCCGCAGCGCGTCAGTCCGGGGTCGATCGCCAGGACGCGCATCTCGGACCTCCCCGGCGAAATCCTGCCCAGACCGAGTTGCTCAGCGCACCGGCCGTCCGAACATGTGTTCGGATACGTCACCCTAACGATGCGGTCTCACACGGGCGGGGCGACTCGCCCAGCTAATTCCACCCACATCCAAGAGTTGGCCCCCATCTTCTTGGCTGGTCTTGGCCTTCTTGGCCGGTCTTGGCCTTATTGGCCGGTCTTGGCCTTCTTGGCCGGTGGTGAACTGGCTAGCTGATGGCCTCGAGCACCTCGTCGCTGACGTCGAAGTTTGCGTAGACATTTTGTACGTCGTCACTGTCTTCGAGGGCATCTATGAGTCGGAAGATCTTGCTCGCGCCCTCTTCGTCGAGTTCGACGGTGACGCTCGGGAGGAACGACGCCTCGGCGGATTCGTAATCGATTCCCGCGGATTGCAGCGCCGTACGGACAGCGACAAAGTCGGTCGCCTCGCTGACCACTTCGAAAGCCTCGCCCAGGTCATTGACCTCTTCGGCTCCCGCATCGAGTACGGCATTCAGGACGTCGTCCTCGCTCAACGACCCCTTGGGCACGATCACGACCCCCTTGCGGTGGAACATGTACGACACAGAACCGGGATCCGCCATCGATCCACCATTGCGGGTCACCGCGACGCGCACATCAGAGGCGGCCCTGTTCCGGTTGTCCGTCAGGCACTCGATCAGCAACGCGACACCGTTGGTGCCGTACCCCTCGTACATGATCGTTTGCCAATCTGCCCCACCGGACTCGGCACCACTACCGCGTTTGACGGCTCTGTCGATGTTGTCAATCGGGACGGAATTCTTTCGCGCCTTTTGCATCGCGTCATAGAGCGTCGGGTTGCCGTCGGGGTCTCCGCCCCCGGTTCGCGCTGCTACTTCGATGTTCTTGATCAGCTTCGCGAACAGTTTGCTGCGCTTGGCATCAACAACGGCCTTCTTGTGCTTGGTCGTAGCCCACTTGGAATGGCCGCTCATCGCTGTTTCACCATTTCGACGAAGTATCGGTGAACCCGGGGGTCACCGGTGAGTTCTGGGTGGAACGACGTCGCGAGCACGTTGCCTTGTCGAACCGCGACGATCCTACCGGCGGCAGATCCCCCCTCGATTGTGGCGAGCACTTCGACGTCGGGTCCGGTCGACTCAACCCAGGGGGCGCGTATGAACACAGCATGCAGGGGTTCGGGCCCAAGGCAGGGCATCGTCAAATCGGATTCGAAGGAGTCCACTTGTCGTCCAAACGCGTTTCGGCGTACGACCACGTCGAGTCCCCCGAAGGTCTGTTGATCCGGGCGCCCGTCCTCAACTCGCTGCGCGAGCATGATCATTCCCGCGCAGGATCCATAAGCCGGAAGGCCTTCGCGAATTGCGCGAGTGATCGGTGCGACAAGTCCATTGGAACTGGCAAGCAGGGAAATCGTGGTGGACTCTCCGCCGGGGACCACCAGCGCGTCCAAGCCCTTGAGGTGATCGGCACTGCGCACCTTCCGGGTCTGCACCCCACAGGCGGCCAACACGTCTTCGTGCTCACGCACGTCGCCTTGCAAGGCGAGGACACCAATGGTGGTCATGCGAGCAATCCTCCCCGATGACCGGTGAACTAAGCGAGTCTGGCTGCACTCCCTCACCGGTGAACTAAGCGAGTCTGGCTGCACTTCCTCACCGGTGAAGGTGGGCCCGGATCTGTTGAAGAACGTAGTTTGGTCGTCTCACAAGGTCCTCGTAGGTGAAACGAAGCACCGTCCAGCCAGCCGACACCAGTCGGTTTTGCCGGGTGCGATCCCGCTGAAACCGCTCTTCGTCGCGGTGAAATGCATAGCCATCGATCTCAATGGCTAATTTCACGTCCGGGAAGGCAATGTCGACGATGCCAATTGGGCCTCGCGCGTCTGCGACCCAATGGTTGGCGATCCAACCCGCGATTTGCGCGCTCTCGAGGAGTCGATGAGCAATGAGTTCGGTGTGCGACGCGGCCCCGGTAGACGCGAGCCCGAGCACTCGGCGAACCTTAGCCACGCCGAAATGTTTGGGGTAGGCGTCGACCCACTCCTCGAGGTAACCGCGCGATACCCAGGCGAGCAATAGCGCGCGCATTCCCAATTGGTCAGCTTCAAGCGATTCAGCGAGACGGATCGCGTCCAGCACGGCTCGAGGAGTCGATGTCGAGGGAAGCCCGGAGATCTCCGTTTTGTCGGGTTCCGACACGACATCTCGCAGCAGACGCACACCTGGCAATTCGATGTTCCGTGACGGAGGAACTACGACGGTCGGGCAAACAGCATTGACATCCAGGCCAAGCAGGGCGAGGGTCGCGAGTCCCGTCACGCGGGCGCGTTGGCCCGCGGACAACACCGCTGCCCAGCTCTCAGAGTTCGACGTGGAATCAAACTTCGCGAATCTGAAGACCTTGAGGACTGGCAGGAGCCGACCGTCGCGTACGCGCGTGCGAATTCCGTGATTTGACATCCCGGCGGCACCCAATTGAGGGCGGGAGACAATGCCGCACTGTCTCGCGGCCAACGCCAACAAGGGAATCTCACTAGTCATGCAAGCACGATCGCTTGTCTGCCCACGGTCTCCGTACGGCGCAAGAAACTGTGGATCGCGACCACTCTGACGTGACCGGTGAACGAGCGCAGTGAAACTCGCTCGGTTCACCGGTGGAACGGTGCAGTGAAACTCGCTCGGTTCACCGGTGAACGGGGGTTACCAGCCGCGGGCGGCGTACCTCTCACTGTCAGCAAGCGTGTCCAGGTTGATGCCGACCATCGCTTCCCCAAGCCCACGCGACACCTTGGCCAACACGTCCGGGTTGTCGAAATGCAACGTCGCTTGAACGATTGCTTCCGCTCGCTTCACCGGATCACCGGACTTGAAAATGCCCGAACCGACGAACACGCCCTCAGCACCGAGTTGCATCATCATCGCCGCATCGGACGGAGTCGCGATCCCGCCAGCGGTGAACATGACCACTGGCAACTTGCCACACTCGGCGACTTCAGCGACCAATTCGTACGGGGCGCCGAGTTCTTTCGCCGCGTTGTAGAGCTCCTCGGAACCCATCGATGCGACCCGGCGGATGTCGCCGATCATTTGACGCATGTGGCGCGTGGCCTCAACGACGTTGCCGGTGCCAGCTTCGCCCTTGGAACGAATCATGGCCGCGCCCTCGGCGATGCGCCGCAACGCCTCACCGAGGTTCGTTGCTCCGCACACGAAGGGAACCGTGAACGCCCACTTGTCGATGTGGAGTTTCTCGTCTGCCGGTGTAAGGACTTCAGATTCGTCGACGTAGTCGACGCCGAGGGCTTGCAATACCTGGGCTTCCACAAAGTGCCCGATGCGCGCCTTCGCCATCACCGGAATCGACACGGCTTCGATGATTCCGTCGATCATGTCCGGGTCAGACATGCGGGCGACTCCCCCGTCACGGCGGATGTCGGCCGGCACCCGCTCCAGTGCCATCACCGCAACGGCGCCAGCGTCTTCGGCGATCTTGGCTTGATCGGGGGTGACGACATCCATGATGACGCCGCCCTTGAGCATCTCGGCCATTCCGCGTTTGACTCGCGCGGTACCCACAGCGGTTGTTGCGTCGTCGCCGTGAGCGGGGCGGGCGGTGCCGGACTCGCTGGACACAGAAACCTCTTTCTCGCGCCGTACGGGCGCCGAATCGGGATCGTCAGAACCTGACTCCATCGTACGGCCCCGCGGCCATTTCGCTCACCGACTCAAGGTGCACCGAGTTAGCGCACCGAGATGGGGGACTTCTTGTTCACCAGAAGCACCCAGACCTGACCGACCCCGAATGGAAGGGGTCGGTCGTTAGCGCCGAGGTACGTCGTGCCGGCCGACAGCGAGGGACGCGACCATGTCACCGCCCACGCTTGGCCATCGCGTAGGACCCAACCCTTCCCGGTGCCGGTCGTTACCGACAGCGGTGTCTTCTCGCCAAACTTGTCGCCGTACCCGGAGTTCTTCTCCTTGACGTACTGGACAACGACCGTCGTCGCGTACTGACCGCCGCCTTCGGAGGCCCGTGCGGGTCGACCGTTGAGCGACACCTTGTACGTGTGCGTGCTGGGCACCCAGACGAATCCCGCCGATGACGATGGCCACGTTGCCCGCATGGTGGTGCCAGCGCGACCACCCACGGGGATATCGGTCGAGAAGACAAAGCCAACGTCTTTTGCCGTGCTGGCCTTGGGCGAACGGGCCAGGAGTTGCGCCGACCTCCCCATCAGGTTGTACGGCGCGAAGCGACTGTTATCGCGGAAATAGCCGCGACCACCGGCGTCTTCGGACACATCGTAGAAGGGCGCGGCCGCCAACGCTGGTTTGAGTTTGTGTTGAGCACCGGAGTACGCGAACGCCGGACGTCCGTATTGGGCGAAAAGTCCGATGTCGGTGATGCGAGCGCTACGAATCGGTCCGACCACGCGCGGCAGGGTGGTTGCGAACACGGCCGCGATCCGAGTCAGGCCGCCTTCAACTTCCTCGATGTACACAACATCTGCTTGACGCAACCCCACGTGTGGTTGAGCGGGTCGAGTGTTGTCGATCTTGACGATCAACACCTGTTTGCCCGCTCCCCCGGCCCGGCCCGAAAACGGCGACGCATTCGTCACAGCTGAGGGACTCGGGCTGACCGAATCCGGCGCAGACGTCGAACCCGTCGTTGACGACGATGGGGTAGCTGTCGGTGCACCCGACGAGCACCCCGCGAGCGCGACCGATGTCAGGACACCAAGAGCACCGAGACGACGCAGGGATTTGATCAGGTGAGGAGTGGGCACCGGGTGAGAGTACGTGCCAAGGGCGAGCTAGTCGCTCAGCGGTCGACCAGGCCCGGAGGCGGCGTGTCGTCCATCTCGAACGTTGTCGGCCACGATGTGTGCCCAGCGAGGTGAAACCAGCGAGCCATCCGCTGTCTGCGCAGCAACCGCGCCTGGGCCACCGCATCGTTGAGGAATCGCCGGGACAGCTCGACCCGCCGTACGGCCGACGCAAGTCCGCCGAACAACTCGCTTGCCCCAGGTGCGTCTTCGATCTCAGTCAATTCTTCGCCCTCGGCGAAGGCGGCACCCAGGACGCGGGTCAACTCGCTTTCGACGAGACCGCGTTCGGCGTCGTCGTCAGGATCGGCGGCCTGTGAGTCCCGCGCCGCCTCAACGAGCAGCAGGCTGGTCGCTGGATCAAGCAGGCCAGACGAAGCGACTTCAAGCGTCGACGCGCTACGCCGAAGCAGTTGTGAGTCCAGCGAAATACGAGCCGTATCGATGCGGTGATGTAGGCGATCCAGTCGTCCCGCTGTCGAACTCAAATACAACCCGAACAAGGCCAGGAGGCCCAGAAGAACGACGATCAGCGGCCATTGATCGCTCACTCGTCGCCACCAGCAGTCCGCGTGTTCCCCGACGAGCGAGATAACTTGCCGATGAGTTGACCCTTGAGATCCTCACGAACCGGCTGACCCTCAACAGTGACACTGGCGTACACCTCAAGGACTGACGCGGCAACCACGTCCCAATCGAATTCGTGCGCCCTAGCGAGTCCGGCCTTCACGAATGACTCGCGCACGTCCTCGTTGGTCAACGTGTCGATCAGTGCCTCGGCGAGCGACTTGAGGTCTTCGTTGTCAAAGAGTCGACCCGCTCGCCCCTCGTCGAGTACGCGGCGAAACGCCTCGAGGTCGCTGGCCACCACGGCCGTTCCCGCTGCCATTGCTTCAAGCAGCACGATGCCGAAACTCTCGCCGCCGGTGTTCGGTGCGACGTACACGTCGGACTGGTGCAGCGCATCGATCTTCCCTTGTTCGCTCACGAGGCCAAGGAATGTGACCCGTTCCAAGATCTTGGCCGGGATTCCATTGGTCGCGGCGTCAATGTCCCCCGGGCCGGCGACGAGTAGTCGTACGCCAGGAACCGCGTCGACCACTGCAGGGAGCGCGTCGAGCAAGATCTGCAAGCCCTTTCGAGGCTCATCGATTCGACCCAAGAACATCAGAGTGGGCACGGCAGTCGAAGACCTCGGCGAACTGTCGAGCCGAGCGAATCGTGCACATGCCACACCATTGGGGATGAGTACGGCGTCACTGCCGAGATGCTCGACGAGGGTTTGCCGGGCGTACTCGCTGACCGCGATACGACCGGTGATCTTCTCGAGTCCGGTTTGAAGAAACGGCGCGGCAAAGGCCAACACACGCGACCTGGTGTTCGAGGTGTGGAAGGTCCCCACGATCGGTCCGCGGGCGGCCCAACATGCGATGAGGCTCGTGCTCGGCGCGGATGGTTCATGGACGTGCAATACGTCGAATTCGCCGTTGCGCAACCACTTTCGTACCCGCGACGCCGCGGTCGGCCCGAAATTCACGCGCGCGACCGATCCGTTGTAACTCACCGCGAGGGCACGCCCCGAGGACACCACATGCGGGGGAAGTACGGCGTCATCGGCCGTCGGAGTAAGCACACTCACGTCGTGCCCGAGATGGATGAGCGCTTCAGCAAGGTCGCGGACATGGGCCTGAACCCCGCCAGGGACAGACC
>JBBRLC010000021.1:0-10029 GCA_038231595.1 Candidatus Nanopelagicales bacterium
AGCGATGGGTCCCAGAACAACGACGGCGCGTTGAGAATCGCGTAGTTATCTGTGAAGGCCATGTCGTGTGGAAGACGCGGGCCTTCGAGCGGTACCTCGATGGAGTGCACGAGTTCACCGCGGGCGCTGACTACGCCGTAATGCATGTATGGCGCCTCCTTGCCGTAGCCGAACACGAGGAGTTCGCCGGTGTGCTCATCGAGTTTCGTGTGCGCTGAGATGCCGGTTGGGCTCGGAAACGCAGCAACCCATGGAGCTTTTCCGCGATCGTCGAGCGAGCGCGGGTCGAGTTGGTACACATCACCGCATTGCCAAAACGATGTGAGTGCCTTGCCGTTGTGTACGACGACGTCGGTGCTCGACGCGTCTTTCATCCGGCCCCGCGCACCCCATCCGTCTTCACGCTTGGAGTTTTCGGGAAAGTCGTAGAAGCCGGTCCACAGCGATTCGCCAGCTTCCTGCTCGGCGTCAAAGCCGTCGGTGCGGATGAAACGGTTTCTGTAGTTGGCGCTTCCATTGGCAAACGAGATCGAATGCAACATCCCGTCGCCATCGAATGGGTGATACATCCCAATCGATTCGTGCACCGGGTTCTCAGTATTGCGCAGGTACACGCCTTCGAGATCCGTTGGGATCTCACCTTCGATGACATCGAGGTCGTCGGCGTTCCATTCGCGATGATTCGGAGTCCAGGCACCTGTGCGGTATGGATTGGTGTCGTCGACGGGCAGCGTTGATACGACCGTGTTGACAACTGTGGGAGCCATGGGGATTTCCTTCGTAAACGTCAGATCGTTAGTCGTCGAAACCAACGACGAACGACACAGTGGTCGTTGTGGAACCGCCGATATTGAGCGTGGCGAAGCGTCGTGCGCCCGCCACCATTCTGCACTGGCATTCCACATTGGCTTCGCTACGGCAATGTGCCGGTCATCCACAGGGCAAGCGCGGGCGAGTTGGAATCGTAGATGACATAGGAACGACCAGTTGCGCATGCTCCGGCCGTGAGTTCGGCTGCAGTGAACTTGCCCCTGACGGCGAGACCGAACAGTCCGTTCGTTGTGTTCTGCGATATCTGCGCGATCGCGACGATCGTGCCTGGAGCGCTGTACGCGTATGCCTCGATCCAATATCCACCGAGCTTCGTAGTGTCCCAGGGCGTCACGTGGTCGGGCTGGAACACCTGCACGTTGGTGATCTTGAGCCCCCACTCGCCGTTCGCGTCGTTGCACGTGAACTTGGCGCGCGCTTCACCTTCGACGGCTGTGCCGTACGGGGGCGTCTGATTTGTCGTCGGCGTATTCCGCAGGTTCAGCGTGTGGACTGTGCCGAGTGCGCCGGCGCGACCGGAGGTCCATGGCATGGCGCCGAAGCTGAGTACGAGTGCCCCCGTGAACGAGAGCGCTCGCAATGCTTGTGCGCGCCGCGATCGAAACATCGTTGGTGTGTTGGCTCGACGTGCGGGTCGTGAGAAACGGTACATGGTGGCTCCTTGGGATTGAGCTCTGCGTCGTCGGCACCATAGAACCGGCGTTGCGAGCCGCGCCAGGACAAATCCTGAGATTCATTGCGTCGCCCCGAACAGTGGCACCGCGTCATCGGGTGAACGTGAAGTGGGTGACGCCGAAGGGCGTCGAGACCACCTCGACGTCGTACTGCTGCTCCAACGCCTCCAGGCCGTCCCACAGCCGAACACCGCGGCCGAGCAGGATCGGCACCTGCACGAGGTGGAGGTGGTCGACGAGATCTGCGGCGAGAAACGCGCGCATCATGGTCGGGCCGCCGCCGATGCGGATGTCGAGGCCGGCGGCAGCGTCGCGCGCCACCTCGAGTGCATCCACCGGCGCTGCGTCGAGGAAGTGGAACGTGGTGCCACCCTCCATCGGAAGCGGCGGGCGCGGACGATGGGTCAGGACGTATGTCGGTGTGTGAAACGGCGGGTTGTCGTCCCACCACCCGCGCCACTCAGGGTTGTCCTGCCAGCCTGGAGGACCGAACTTGCCAGCGCCCATGATCTCCGCACCGATCCCGGGTCCGTGTTGTTCGGCCATCGCGTGATCGACACCTTCGGTGCCGCCCGGCTCGCCGAGGACTTCGCGGCGCGCGAAACGAGTGGCGAACATCCAGTCGTGGAGCCGATGCCCGGCGTGGCCGAATGGCGTGTCGAGGGACTGCCCCTCCCCGGTGGCGAACCCGTCGAGCGAGATCGAAAAGTTGTGGACGCGGACACGCGACATGGCGACTCCCTCAGGTAATGGTGGTTGGTCGGATTGGTCGACCTGCCCCTTGGCGCGATTTTATCGACGCACTTGACGTCGCGTGTGGGTTCGTTTGCCCTGCCACGGTGAATGCGGCTCTGCGAAATCGAGTTGCAATAGCGAGCGTGTTGGAAGCAATCTGTGCGCGTGACGACGGTGGCCGGTCTTTGGCGCAACGGCCTCGATAACAAGTTCGATATCGGGACGTGAGCGAGCTCACGGAGCTGGAACTTCCCGATGCACGGGCGTGGCAGCAATGGCTGACCGAGCGCGCATCCGACTCGGCGGGCGTCTGGTTGGTGTTGGCCAAGAAGGGAACGACCAGCCCGACCGCGTTGACGTACGACCAGGCCCTTGAAGAGGCGCTGTGCCACGGTTGGATCGACGGGCAACTCGCCCGCCGGGACGAGGCGACGTTCCGCCGAAGATTCACTCCCCGGCGTCCCGGTAGCGCCTGGTCGAAACGGAACACGTTGCTCGTCACGCGGCTCATCGGCGAGGGCCGTATGCGGCGAGCCGGTCTTGTCGCAGTGGAGCAAGCAAAGGCCGATGGAACTTGGGACGCTGCTTACGCTGGCGCGGCCAACATGGAGGTACCGGACGACCTCATCGCTGCTCTCGATGCGACGCCAAGTGCGCGCAAGGCCTTCGAGAATCTCGACGGAAGCAACCGGTACGCGGTGCTCTACAGAATTACCACCGCGCGACGACCCGAAACACGTGCGCAACAGGTCGAGAAGCTGGTGGCGATGCTGGCGCGCGGTGAAACCATCCATCCACCACGCAAGAAGAAATAAAGCATCCGAGGCAGGCTCACTCGCCCGTAGCGCCGTCAACTAGTTCTCTGGTGGCGTCGGCGTGACCTGCGTGGCGCGCCGTCTCGTTGATGAGATGGATGAGTACCCACCTGAGGTCCTTGCCCTGCGCCCATCCGCTCGGACTGGACTGTTGGGTGAGGGGCATCAGCTTGACCGCATTGTCGGTCGCCATCGCCCGCTCCCGATACGCGACGAGTACCGAGTCGAGCTTCACGTCTGGTCCGGGTTGGAATTCCGCCTCGGAGCGGCTGACCTCGGCCCCAAAGAACCCACCGTCGATCCATCTCCATTCGACGTTCGTCAGGTGGTTCACGATGCCGATCAGGGGAATCAACTTCCCGGTCGGGGTCCAACGCGCTTGGGCGTCATCCAGTCCCTCGATGTCACGAAGGACCGCTCCTCGTGAGTATCTGAGCCATTGCAGGAGTAGTTCCTTCTCGTCGGCGCTGCCGGTTGGAAAGCCGATGTCCTCATCGTCGGTCATGTGCAGCAACGGTAATCCGATCGCGAGGTCGTCGTCACGCGGACCTTCGATGCTCCTGCGCGCCTTGTGTTCGAGGCGTGGTCGAAGCCCGAGCGGTGGCACAGAACGAAACCACCGACGCCGCCTACGGGGTAGGCGACGCCGCGTTTCCGAGCGCTCCTTTGCGTTGGTTTCGTACGTGGACGTTGTCGCAGATGGCACCGACGGCCCATTCGAGCGCGATGGGTTCGTTGGTTGCGGTGGCGATCGTCGTGGCGGTGACGCAACGCGCAGTCTGTCGTTTCGCGTGGGAGCGTTGGCGTGAGGGGGTGATCTGGATTTCGGGTGCTTGTTCGGTCGCGGTGCGCCCCCGCGGAGACGTGAATGTGAGCACCTGGTTCGCGTCTCCGGTGACCGCCCAGCCGCGGTCGTGGACGGCATGGTGGTGTACGGCGCAGAGACACGCGAGGTTCCAGATGTCGTGGCGTCCACCATGTGTCCAGAAGACGAGATGGTGGACCTCAACGCGATAGCTGTTCCCACACCCAGGCCACCGGCAGCGCCCACAATCTCTGCGCATGACCGCGCGCCGGATCGTTCTTGGAATCGCATCGGTCGTCGGTGTCCGATCGACGGTCCCATCAAGCCTGGTTCGTTCGATTGCGACGTTTGCGTTGCACCGAAGTCGTTCATATGCGGATCGCGAAATTGGGAGTCCACGAACCCGAGCCCGAGCAGGCGGCGTCTCCGCGGAGACGTCTTGCGTTGCTCGGGGTTCGGATTCTTCGGTGTGGATGATGATCGTCGCGTTAGCGGGGAGGGATTCGTCGGGTTCGAGCACACTGGACGCGATTCGTAGGAGCGCGTCGACGCGGTGTTGTGCGATCGTGAGGCCTGCTTCCTGTGCCGTGTTGTTCATGACACGATCGATCGCGGTCATGATGATCGCGACCAGGTTGTAGGGGGCAGTGATCTTCAGCGTGGTCATCCCGTGATCGTCTGACGTGCAATCGAACCGTCGGGCTTCATGGTTGTTGGCATCATGTTCCGGGTTGTCGCCGCGGGTAGTGCGGAGGTAGGCGGACGCGATCTGGTCGAGTTGAGCTGCGGTTGCGGTCTGGGCCATCTCAACGAGTTCGGCTTCGAGCTCAGGCTTCATCACCAGTCGTGTCAGTGCGCGGACCTTCGAGAACGAGAGCCGCCCCGCTAAGAACCCGGCCTGGACGAGTGGCAACGATTCGAGCGCACGGGCGACTCGCACCTGTTGGCGGCCGGTATGCAACGAGACACCGCATTTCCAGGAGAGCCAATGTGCCATCGTCTGGCATTCCCACAACAAGAACGCTTCGCGCCGATCGAGTTCGGCGACCATCAGTAACCAGCGTGCCGTATCCGCCGCCAACTGCGCCGCGCAATATTGCACGCGATCTTCTAACTCCACAATCGACAAGTCGGTCAGACCCGTCGATCCGAGTGGCTCCGTCACGTCGAACATCATGAGACTCCCGTATCAGAAATGATCAATAGATACAGGCACTGTCGCACGAGCTTACGACACTGATGTGCCGCCGAATCCGGTGCAGCCGGCATGACGAAATTCGAATCAATCGTGCAGACATAGTGGAATTTCTGCAACGTGTTGCGAGACGACGGGCGATGTGTCTCGCGCGTCTCGCTCCCGGCAGCTCGTTCCGATCTCTAGGATCTGAGTCGCGTGAGCAGGATCGAAGAACTGATCGACGACGGCAACGCGGCGCTGCGAGTCGGTGACAGCGTCGCCGCGCGGCGCGCGTTCGATGCGGCCCTGATCGCTGCCCGTTGCGGGGCCGCGCTCGAAGGTTCCGCCCGAGCGTCGTACTTGGACCATGACTACCTGCCCGCTGTCGAGCTCTGGAGCTCCGCCTACCAGGCGTATCGCGGCGAGGGCGACGGGGTCGGGGCGATACGCACAGCGCGGACGCTTGCCTTCATGTACCTGAGCGTCGTCGGTGACCCCGCCGTGGGACAGGGATGGTTCGCGCGGGCGATCTCGCTCCTCGACGATGAAGGGCCGTGCCCAGAATCAGGGTGGGTTTCACTGAATCGGGGGATGTTCGAATCCGATCGAAGCGCCAAGGAGGAGCACTACCGAAACGCCCTCGCGCAGGCACGAACATCGGCGGACTCGGCGCTCGAGTTCGCCACGCTCGCCTATCTCGGTGCCAGCCTCGTCCACGACGATCGAGTCGACGAGGGGATGTTGCTCCTGGATGAGGCTCTTGCCGCGGTGGCAGGCCGCGACGTCGATGATTTCACCGTCATCGAGGAGATCTTCTGTCAA
This sequence comes from Candidatus Nanopelagicales bacterium, assembly GCA_038231595.1. GTDB lineage: Bacteria > Actinomycetota > Actinomycetes > S36-B12 > JBBRLC01 > JBBRLC01. Next base: position 5,860 of record JBBRLC010000021.1, read on the forward strand.
CTCTTCGCCGCGTGTGAGTACGCACACGATGTCGACCGGGCCGATCAGTGGATCCGGGTGGGCGAGGACATCGCCGCACGGCGCAACCTGCCTGCCGTCGCCGCGTTCTGCCGGACCCATTACGGCGGGCTGTTGACCGCTGCCGGGCGCTGGGGTGAGGCCGACTCTGCGCTCAGCGACGCCGTCGTGCTCTGGGGCCGTGGCCATAGCTCTCTGCGCCCAGGTGCGCTCGTTCGTCTGGCTGAGCTACGTGTCCGGCAGGGCCGATTCGAGGAAGCCGAGGAGCTCCTTCATGGCCTCGATGGCGATGTCGAGGCCGCGCGACCGTTGGCCCGCACGCACCTCGAACGCGGCGACTCGGCCCTCGCCGTTGGAATCCTTACGCGAGCGCTGGGTGAGATGGATCCCTCGACTGTCGCCGCCGGCATCTTGTGGTCGTTGCTCGTTGAGGCCCATCTCGCCGAGACCGACCACGTTCAGGCGGCGATTGCGGTCGACAAATTGGTTGGCTGTGCCGAGCAGCACTCCGGGTCGTTCTTGCGGGCGACCGCTGCGCTGGCTCGGGGGCGGCTCTGCCTTGCCCTAACGACGGGAGATCCGTGTGGATGTTTGCGCGAGGCATTGACCGAGTTCACGAGGGCGAGGACGCCCATGGAGGTCGCGCAAGCCCATTTCGAGTTGGCGGTGGCGTTGGCGATGGACCAACCCGAGGGCGCTCTCGCCGAGGCCCGCGCCGCGCTTGCTGGCTTCGAGCGGCTACCGGCAGCCCGACACGCGGATGCGGTCGCCGCGTTGATGCGGACGCTGGGCTCGTCCGGGCGTTCGACGGCCCGAAGCTCTGGTTTGCTGACGAAGCGTGAGGTCGAGGTTCTCGAGCTCCTGGGTCACGGCCTTACCAATCCCGAGATCGCTGAGCGGCTGTACATCAGCCGCAAGACCGTCGAACACCACGTGAGCCGGCTGCTCGCGAAACTGGGACTGAGGAGCCGCGCCGAAGCGGCGGTTCACGCCACCAAGGAGAAACAAGCCGGGATGTAGGTGACCTCCCCGATGCGTCGGATCAGCGACAGGACGATAGTGGAGCCATATTCCACGTGAGCCTGGAGGGCCAAAATGACTGATGCATACGATGTGATCATTGTCGGGGCGCGGTGTGCGGGATCGCCGACCGCAATGTTGCTGGCCCGAAAGGGCTATCGGGTACTGGCCGTGGACCGTTCGACATTCCCGAGCGACACGGTGTCGACCCATTTCGTGCACGCCCCCGGCGTGGACGCGCTGAGGCGTTGGGGTCTCCTTGACAAGGTCATCGCGACGGGTTGCCCTGCGGTCGACACGTATTCGTTCGACTTTGGACCGATCACCATCTCCGGAACCCCATTACCGGCCGGCGGAAGCTCCATCGCCTACGCACCGCGCCGCACGGTGCTCGACACACTTCTCGTCGACGCCGCCACCGCGGCCGGCGCCGAGGTTCGCGAAGGATTCACCGTCGACGAGATCGTCATCGAGGACGACCGGGTCACGGGCATCCGCGGCCGTGACGGTGACGGCCGAAGCGTCACCGAGCACGCGCGGGTGGTCATCGGTGCCGACGGCGCGAACTCCCGGGTCGCGGCGGCTGTCGACGCGCAGCGGTACAACGAGAAGCCCATCCTGCAGGCCGGCCATTACACCTATTTCACCGACCTACCGGTGAACGGCTTCGAGATCACCATCCGGCCGGATCGTGGTTGGGCGGCGCTGCCGACCAACGATGGGCTCACTCTCGTTGTCGTCGGTTGGCCCTATGCCGAGCACACCGCGAACAAGGTCGATGTAGAAGGCAACTTCTTCAAGACCCTCGAGCTGTCACCTGACTTCGCCGAGCGGGTCCGCGCCTCGACCCGGGTCGACCGCTTCCACGGCAACCCCGTGCCGAACTTCTTCCGTAAGCCGTACGGGCCCGGCTGGGCTCTCGTCGGCGATGCTGGCTACACGAAGGACCCGATCACCGCGCAGGGGATCAGCAACGCGTTTCGCGACGCCGAACAGTGCGCAAATGCACTGGACGAAACCTTTGCGGGCGGACGATCGTTCGACGACGCGATGGGCAACTACCAGACCGAACGTGACACGCACTCGCTGCCCATGTACGAGTTCACGTCGCAGCTCGCCGCGCTCGAGCCTCCGCCGCCAGAGCTGCAACAACTCCTCGGCGGCATCCACGGCAACCAGGCCGCGATGGATGCGTTCGTGAGCGTCACCGCAGGAACCCTCTCGCCCGTCGAGTTCTTCGACCCCAGCTACATCAGCGCTCTGATGGCCTCACCGGCCGGCAGCCACTGACGAGACCAAGGTGCACGAGATCGCGATCGCGGAGTGTTCCGAGGAGCGCGTCAAGTTGGCACCTGCGAAAGCTGCGATTCCACCACGGCACGCGTGAGGTACATCGTGACGCCTTCGACGATGAACAACGCCGGCGGCCTTGACATATATCTGAGTTACTCATATAATGATAGTATCAGATATTTGTGGTCGCTCAGGAGGCACCTTCCTGTCTCGTCGGTCGGTGCCAAAGTCGCCAAAGGAGAAATGAAATCGTGAACACAAAAGGTGAGGCCCGTGTCGTGATCGTGTTTGACGCGCTCTGCGGGTGGAGCTATGCCGCATGGCCCGCGCTCGAGTCGATCTGGTTGGCCCATCGGGATCGAGTCGCTTTTGATGTCGTCAGCGGCGGATTGTTTGTCGGCGATCGCATCCAACCGATCGGCGCTATCGCGTACATCCCGACCGCGAACAAACACATCACCGAGCTCAGCGGGGCGGTCTTTGGCGACGGCTACGAAGCATTGCGATCCGAAGGTTCGTACCTACTCGATTCCACGGGGCCCGCCTGGCGTTTCGCGGTGTTGCGCTCGCTCGCCGCGGATCGAGCGGTCCCGATGGCTCACGACCTACAACGCCGCCATTACATCGATGGCGCCGATCTCGACGACATCGAGGTATACGAAGCCGTCGCAGCGCGGGCCGGCATTGCGATTGATGCGGTCCGTGTGGCGATGACCAACGCCGATAGCGAAACGCTCGCTGCCGACGAGTTCCGCTATGCGGCGAAACTTCTCGTCCACGCCTACCCCACAGTGCTCTATGTCGAGGCGGATCAAGCGCAGGTCTTGTCCGAAGGCCTGCCCGACCACGGTCGACTCGACGCGGACCTCGCGAAAATTCTTTACCCCGGCGCGGCCCTGTGAGTGTCGGCCCTTGGCACGTCGCGGAGGAATCCGCGAGCGCGTGACCCGCGATCCTACGATGACGCGAATGACTGAACTCGACCACGCTGGCATGTCAGCGACGATGGCCGCGGTTGTGTTCGATGATCGAGTACGGCGGTTCGGACATCTCCTCGAGGTCTTCACGAAGTTCGAACGGGCGATTGACGCTGCGTTACAAGAATCGGTCGGTATCACCCACGCGTGGTTCGAAGTCCTCGAACGGATCGCCAGCGCACCAGACCAACAACTCACCATGGCCGAACTCGGCCGTCGCCTCGCGCTCACCAGCGGTGGGGTCACACGCTTCCTCGACCGGATCGTCGAAGCCGGTTACATCACGCGCACGGAGTCGCGTTCCGACCGTCGAGCGATGCACGCGCGCCTCACCGACTCAGGCTGGACCACCCTCGCCGCGGCGATCACCGTGCACACCACCGTGATCGAAAAACTCCTCCAACCACTCACCGGCGATGAGCGCGACGCGCTCGACCAGGCGCTGCGCAAACTTCTCTGAACGTTGATCAGCGTGGGGGCTCGATCGACGCCGTTTCATGGCGTTGCGTTTGGAATCGTGATTGAGGCCAAGACGGGCGCGGCAGGCACACAACTTCTCGAGGAGCTACTTGCGCGCGCCAACGTGACCGTGATCGCGGCCGACGACGCGCAAGCGCAGGAGGCCATCATCGCCTGGCGACGTTTCGGGCAAGGGCGTCACCTAGCAGCATTGAACCTGGGCGATGTCTTCCCCTACGCGCTCGCACAAACGCTCGGCTGCCCGCTGTTGTACGTCGGCGACGATTTCGCGAAGACTGACCTCGCGCGTGTGTGACTCGACCCAACGAAACGCCAGCGACTTCGCGCCGGCGATTGCGAGTTGAGCGCTATGAAGTATCGGCGCTACCGAGAATCAGATCTC
>JBBRLC010000022.1:0-9789 GCA_038231595.1 Candidatus Nanopelagicales bacterium
AATCTGACGCCACGACTTGTCGCCAAGCTCCTCACACAGTCCTACCGCCTGGCCGTCGACGGCGACGCCGGGTACTTGAAGGACAACCCCGCGGACATGACCAAGGATCCCGAGTTCCTTGCCATCAACCCCGCATTTCGACAGTTGTCATTCACGCGCGGAATTCCCGACATCATCACGCCGGCCGGGCTATCAGATGCAAATAAGCAACTGTGGGAATGGGTCGGAACCGATGCCGAAGCTCGCAACTTCTTGGCCGGTGCACCAGACAAATGGGGCATGCGAATCAACCCCTTCTACCAGGGGCAATCGACGAGCCGTGAAGACTTCCCCAAGCAGGATCCTTACTGCCGCAAGGTTGTTGGAGCCCCCACCAGGTTATGCGCGCTTGATGCGCATCCCTACGTATCGGACTTCCATGAAGGATCGCGAGCTGTTGGTCGCGCCGATTCTCTTGGCCGTACCGCGTGGGATCCGCTGGCGGTTCCGCCGGCATTCAAGCGACTGACCCCGATCCCGGGCGGTCAAAATGCGCTGATCGCATTGACAGATACCGCAACTTCTGCGCGCTACGGATTAACGCCGGCCCGGCTACGTAACGCGTCCGGAGTCTTTGTCGCACCGACCACGTCGAGCTTGACGGCGGCCTACCAATCCATGGGTCCATCAGGCGTTGTTGGTGTCATCAAGCCAAACCCGTTGTCGCGAGTGCGTAGCGCCTACCCCTTGCCGACGGTGTCGTACGCCGTCACCATCCCTGCGCTCCTCGACGCGCGGTCGGCTAAGGACTACGCGAACCTCGTGCGCTTCGCGATCGGCAAGGGCCAACAACCGGGGACAGACCCAGGTCAGTTGCCCGACGGATATGTACCTCTCCCGCGAAGCCTCAAGGCGCTCGCGGCGATCAAGGCCACCGACATCGAAAATCGGGTGACCGCCGTTGTTCCCTCGACGACTGGCAACAGTCCGGGAACCGGATCCGGCTCTGGTGGTGGTGGGCAATCCTCGGGCGGTGGCGGCTCTCCCGGCAGTTCCGGCGGCAGCACGGGTGGTTCGACGACCACTGGCGTGACGAACCCCACGCAACCCGGATCAGCGCCCAAGCCCGCCGCACCTGGCTCCTCCCCTACAGACGCATCCGGACCTCGCGCGCTCACACCGGCAGATCTTGTCGGTGCCGCGCGATACACGGTCGCGTTTGCCCTCCTGCTCGGCGCACTGGCAGCAGGACTCGTGCCTGTCATGCGCCGGAAAGGTGACGCGCTTCGGCCGATGAAGCACGTCGCCGTGCAACACAACTGAACAACAACTGAATAGACCAATACATGGGGAACAGCACACAACGATTTCGACACCCGTCGAAACGTGATCTCTCAACGAGAGGGAAAGTACGTGAAGCTCAAGGCATTCGGTGCCGTCGCGGCAGGCATTGGCCTGATGGCGTTGGCTGTTGCCGCGCCAGCTCAGGCGGACACCAACACGGGAAATCTCACGACGCTCGCTGGCGTCGGCTCGGACACTACGCAGGACGTCGTCGAGGGGTTTAGCAACGCATTTACCTCCGGCGGAAACCCAGTTCTTTCAAACTACAAGGCGACTCCGGCAGGTGGATCGATCTCCACGCGCACCGGAAATGCCCTCTGCACGTTCACCCGCCCGAACGGTTCAGGCGCAGGCATGAACGCGCTCAGCGATGCGATCTCGGCTCGTGCTAACGGCGGCAGCGCGAACATCAGCGGTTGCGTGGACTTCGCTCGCTCGTCAAGTGGGAGCAACCCCTCTACACCTCCGTCCGCAGATGGGGCAGGCGTACAGCGCACCTTGACCTACATCCCGTACGCCACCGACGCGGTGACATACGCGACTCTCACTGTGAGCAACGTCCCCAAGAACTTGCCGTTGGACACGCTCAAAGACATCTACACCCGCAACACGGGCAACTGCCTGTACTCGCCGTTGATCCCGCAGGCCGGATCAGGCACTCGGAAGTTCTTCGCGACAACTGTTCTGGGTCTCGCCAACGACACGATCGGTGCCGTAGGTGGCCCCGGTACGTGCGTGAAGGACGTCAAGGCTGATGGCGTGAGCATCGTGGAAGAGCACGATGGTCGTGCGTTGACCACGGCGGACCAACTGGTGGCCTTTTCGGTCGCGCAGTACATCTCCCAGGCCGGTGGCGTGATCTCCGACCTCCGGGGTCGTGCCTCGCTCGGCTCGGTCGACTTCCCGTTGGGTGCTGACGGATCGACGGCCACATCGCCGTTCCTCCTGCAGACCTCCTTCGGTGTCGGTGCGCGTCCGGTCTACAACGTGGTGAGCACCAACGGGATCGCCTCCGGTGACCCGACGTACAAGCAGGCTCTCGTTGACACGTTTGTCGGCGCGGGTTCACGCGTGTGCGTGGCCACATCGCTCATCCAGAAGTACGGGTTTGCAACGCGTGGTGACTGTGGATCGGTCACGAAGCGGAACACCAACTCACCCGGCACTCCTCAGCCGTAACTCCTGACCACTCAATCACTAGCTGGATTGGACATCATGAACACAATCTTCAAGCGCGTTGCCGCGATCACCGCGACAACGATGCTGGCCACCGGTGTGGCCGTTCTGGGGGCCACGTCGGCCTCCGCAACGCCACCCGGACTTGGCACCGTTGATTTCAGCCCCTCGAGTGGTGCACTGACTGCCACTCCTAACCTCAACACAACGACCGGTTGCCCCGTCAACGACGGCGGTAGCCCGGCAGTTGCAACCAACAACGCTCGCGCCGTCATCAACGGTCCGGGTTGGTCCAACATCACCATCGTCGGCAACACGAGTTCCGGTGTCGTTCACGGTGGAGCTCAATCGTTCCCCATCGCTGACAGCTGGGACGGCATCAAGTTGGGCAATGGACTGCCGGCATTGAACGGCCTGTACGACGTCACCTTGTACTGCCAGAACGCAACCGGAACCGTTGTCAGCGGAACCTTCGCGCGTCAGTTGTTCTTTGACCCGGCGGGCTCGGGAAGCTACGCGCAGGTCAGCACCAACACCACCACGATTTCGGTGTCGCCTTCTGCAGCGTCATCCACCGTGGGCGCGAACGTCACGCTCACTGCGACTGTCACTGCGGTACCTCTTGGCGGTTCAGTTCAATTCAAGAATGGTGTCGCCAACTTGGGCTCCGTTCAAACCGTCGCTGCCAGTGGAACCTCGGCGGCCCTCACGGTGAACAACTTGCCGTTGGGTGCCAACAGCGTCACCGCGGTCTTCACTCCGACTAACGCGGCGCCGCCGGCGGCGCAGTACTCGGCGTCGACTTCGGCTCCGGTCACGGTGACGATCACCAAGGCCACCGCCACTGCGACGTTGACCGCATCGCCAGCCAGCCCGAACATCTTCACGCCAGTCACGCTGTCTGCCAGCGTTTCGGGTGCCTCGGGTACGCCGACCGGTTCGGTCACGTTCACCTACTCGGTGCCCGGTGGTTCTTCCACCACATCGGCTCCCATCGCGCTCTCGGGTGGGTCTGCGTCGCTGAGTTTGGGTGCGCTATCGGCTGGAACCCTGTCTGGACTTTCAGTTGACTACGCCGGTGACGCGACGTACAACACGGCCAGTGGCACTGCCTCTGACGTGACCGTCGTGGCAAGTGACCCCACCAAGATCGCGACCGAATTCATCCGTACCACGGTGGATGCCGGTGCCCTCACGATCACGGTCCAGGGGTTCACTGCTCCGTCTCCATCCACTCCGACGGGTACGCCGGTGGGCTCTCCCACCTACCCATACACAGTGCCGACTTCGGGCGCGACCAACATCGTGATCCTGCCGGCAGCCAACGTGAATAGCACCGGTACCTACATCGTCACGACCGGCAACATCTTGCCGGTCCAGGTTGTTGACACGCGTGCCGGAGACCCCGGCTACCACGTCGATGGTCTGCTCAGTGACTTCGTAGGAGCCACGCCGTCGCACAAGATCAACGCGGCGAACGTTGGGTGGACGCCGAAGTTCATCTCGAGTCTGCGCGTCCCCGCCGCTACAACGGCGGCCGGGGCAGGACTCGTTGATGGTGGAGTGATCGCACCTGCCAACGGCCTCGCCGCTGGCAGTGCGTCCAACCTGGGTCTCGCCCTCACGGCGAAGACCTTGTTCACCGCACCGGCCGGCGCCGGGACGGGCACAGTGTTCTATGGCGCTCTGCTGAGCTTGCAGGCGCCGACGTTCACTGCGGCAGATGACTACCAGGCCACGTTGACCCTGACGGCGGTCTGATAGTTCGAACAAGCGAGCAAAGCACGAAGTCGGGGCGGGATTGGTGCGAACCAGTCCCGCCCCGGCCATTTCCGGCAACGCGATTCCGGCGAATCCGTCATCAGGCAAGCGAGTGGGCGGAACGAGGGCCGATAGCCCGTTCCGCCCACTGCCGCTCAATCTTAATTCCACTTGCGTTCACCAACACGTCACCTCCAGCCGGTTCCCTTACGCCATGACGATCGGACGCGCTGCGGCCCTGTGGGCTCGGATGGTGAGCCTTGCAGCTGCGGTGGCCATCGCCGTTCCTCCCCTGCTGGCTGTCTCGGCGGTCGCGGTTCCAGCCGCGACTCCGAAGCCCGCCCCGAGTCAATCGTCAATCACCGGTGAACCGATCCCTGCGCCAGGCAAAGGCCCGGCCCAAAAACTGACGTTCGGGATCAAACCTCGCGACGCCGCCGGTGCCCCCACGCGCTCAGACTTCGCCTATCTCCTCGCACCGAGTGCCACGACTAACGACGCGGTAAGCATCTACAACTTCTCCCTCGTGCCGCTGAACCTGACTTTGTACGCCACTGACGGGTACACGAATCAGCAAGGGTCTTTCGCACTCAACAGCGCGGCACAGAAAGCCGACGACATTGGCAATTGGATCAAGGTCCTGATCCCGAAGGGCTCGGTACTTCGGGTCCCCGCCCGTACCAAAGTTGACGTGCCGTTTTCATTGAAGATTCCATTCAGGGCCTCGCCAGGGGACCACGCCGGTGGAATTGTGTTGTCGCTTCGGGGCCGTACCAAGAACAAAGACGGAAACGTCGTTGCCGTCGACTCGAGAGTGAGTACGGCGATCAAGGTACGTGTTACCGGTGAAGTCCGGCCGCAACTGTCCGTCGAGAACTTGGCGGCGAAATACGACGGCGAGTGGAAGCCGTGGGCGGCCGGATCTGCGGCCGTATCGTTCACCATTCGCAACACGGGCAACATCGTTCAGGCTGGTCGCCAAGTTGTTTCCCTCGACGGACCCTTCGGAGTCCGCAAAGAGGTTTCCCTTGATGTTCCAAGCATTCTCCCGGGTAGCGCAGTCAACTTCTTGGTCCCGATTAGCGACGTGTGGCCGCTCGTGCGCTATTCGGCGACCGTCGGGGTGTTCCCCGTTGCCGTATCGGGTGACCCCACTGGTACCGCCGTTCGCGCTTCAGTGGATACCTGGGCGATTCCCTGGCCGCAGATCATCACTTTGATTTTGATCGTGCTGTCCCTTTGGTACTACCGACGACGTCGCGCACTTGCGCGACGGGGGCGCCATGCAAACCAGCTCACGCAACATCCGCCACTAGGAGACAAGGTGCTCGTCTCGTGACGACTCGTTCTGCTCGCATTCGTTCCGTTCGTCGCTATTCGGTACGTCGCTGGCACGCGCAACTCGGCGCGGCGCTGATTGTTGCCACGTCGGTTGTGACCCTCGCGCTCGGACTTTCGTCAACCTCGGCGTATGCCGATTCGTCACGCACGTCTTCAGCGTCCATCAAATCGGGTGGATCGCTGACATTCAGCCCTGGCAAGGGCACCGACGTCGCGTCCATCTGGCTGGTGAGCTCGGCTCCATGTCCCGCATCAGCGGAGTCCGTGTCAGCGACAGTGGTGGGAAGAGGCTTTCCTGCACCGGGAGAGATCGTGGTGGCCAATTCCTCGGCCGACATTTCGCGCACCAATCGAATGATTGTTCCGCTTCAAGACACCTTTGAAGGCTTCGCAGCAACACGCGGCATCAAATTGACCGGGCCGTACCAAATCACGCTCAGGTGCATCGACCGAGTCAATACCAAAGTCTTCGCAGCGTTTTCCGGCACTGTCACCTTCAAGAACCCGCACGCATATGTCGCTCCCGCAGCAACTCTGGTGAAACTGCCAACCGACTCCGGACCACCCGTACCTGGTCCTTCTGCCGGTGCAACGCCGGGCTCCACCGGGCCAACCGGATCGGGCGCCAGCGGCGCAGACGATGGCACAACCGCAGGAGGAGCGGGCGGTCAGCAAACCACTGGCGGCTCAGCAACGGACCCGTCTGCGAACACAGCAACGGCACCCTTGCGACCAAACTCGTCTGGGTTGTCCCCGATCCAGTTGACCGCGTTACTTGTTGGAATGGGATTGCTCGGCTGGGGCGGGTACACGCTATTCCGACACCAATACCGATCCGATTCGCACGCTCGCCATGGAAACGGTTCGGCATGAGTACGCACTTAGGCCCCGGGGCGCGCTTCGGTGACGTGCGACGCCGCGTTGTCAGGACTGTCGCAGTGGTTCTCGGAGTCTCACTGCTCTCCGGTGGGCTGGTGGCGACATCGGCGCAAGCCGTAGTTCCGCAGTTGGGCTCACTGACACTCAACCCGGCGAGTGGCTCTGACATCTCCAGCGTGACGCTGACCACCGTCTCGTCGGGCGGAGCCACCGGGTGTAACAAACCCAATGCGGGCGGACTCTCGGCTCGAGCGATCGCCACTGGTCCTGGCGGGTGGTCGACGGGTTTGCTCATCGTGGGCTCAACCAATGTTGGTGTGTCCACCACGGCCGATTTCAGCCTCGACATGAGTGACACATTTCTCGGAATTGGTCAGTCAAATGGCGCGCCTATCACGGTCGGCAAGTACGACATCAAGATCGAGTGCGTGCAATCCAACGTCGCCGTGGGCTATTTCACGTCATCGATCTGGTTTACGACGAGCAAGCTCTTTCAGTCAACCGATCCCGCTGGCCCTACCCCGACAACCACTGCGGTGACAGCAAATCCGGCTTCAACGGCCGCGACGGGAGCAGCCGTCACATTTACAGCTTCGGTGTCGCCACCGTCCGCAACGGGTACCGCGCAATTCGCGGACACCGTGGGCGGAGTGACAACCAATCTCGGATCGGCCGTGGCAGTCGCCGGTGGCCAGGCTCAATTCGTCACCTCGAGCCTCGCCGTGGGTGCCCACAGCGTCAAGGCGACATACACACCAGCGACGGCGGCGTACGGTGGATCCGCGTCGTCAGGTCTCGGCTACACAATTACGGCGCCTGCGACCCCAACAACGACCACGCTGCTTGCAACCCCTGCATCAACGGCCACCGCCGGAACGTCTGTTGGGTTGACTGCCACGGTTGCCCCAAACGCCGCGGGTTCAGTCCAGTTCAACGACACAGTCGGGGGCGTTACGTCTCCCCTCGGCGCCCCTGTTGTTGTCGTCAGTGGGAGCGCGTCGAAGTCGACGACGTCGTTGGCGGTGGGTGCGCATTCTCTGACCGCCGTCTTCGTCCCTACTGACCCGAGCGCTTTCGCTGGTTCCAATTCGAGTCCAACTGCCTATTCGATCACGGCGGCCGCTGGGTCAACGCCGACGTCGTTAAGTCTCGGTTCTACCCCGTCATCGCAGATCGTGTTCGGCCGTACCGCTGTAATCTCAGCGACGGTATCGCCGAGCGCCGCTGGAACGGTCCAGTTCACCGACACCGTGAGCGGAACCACACTGTCCCTCGGTGCGCCGGTCACGGTCGTGGCAGGTGTTGCCTCGATTTCGCGTTCGGACTTCGCCCTCGGCGCCCATTCGCTGGGTGCGACATTCGCGCCCACCGATCCTGGATCGTTCGCACCCTCGACAGCGAGCGCGGTGACGTTGAATGTCGTGGCTCCGCCGTCACTAGGCACAGTGCTGGTGGCACCAGCCACCGGGAGCGACATCTCCGACGTCGCGTTGACCACGGTGTCCTCGGCAATCCCCGCCGGATGTCAACCGTCTGGCCCTGGTGCTATCAGCGCTCGAGCTTCTGCGACCGGACCGGGGGGATGGGCAGCGGGACTTCTCGTCGTCGGGAGCACCACCGCGGGCGTATCAACCACGGCAGACTTCACTCTTAACCTCGGCGACACCCTCCTCGGCTTCTCACAGACGTACGGCGCACCGATCACCGTGGGTAAGTACGACCTCAAAGTCGAGTGCGTGCAGAGCAACGTGGTCGTGGGTTATTTCACCGGATCGATCTGGTTCACCAGTCCCACCGCCTACCAGAACACCGACCCCGGTACGTCAGTCACCGTGACCACGACCGCCCTGGCTGTCAGCCCGAGCGATGTCGCTGATCTAGGCACCCCCGTGTCATTGACCGCGACCATCGCACCGACGAACGCAGTAGGCACCGTGCAGTTCGTCAATGTATTCGGCGGTGGCTCGACCCCACTCGGTCCGCCGGGCGCTGTAGTCGCCGGTCACGCCGTCCTGACTCGCGCCAACCTTCCTCTCGGGATGTACGAGTTTTCTGCCGTCTTCACTCCGACCAACAGCGCGGCGTTTGCGCCGTCGAATACCGACAACGCGACAGTGACGTATGTGGTACGCCTGCCGGCCGCCCCTTCGGCCACCTCTCCGCCGACGGTGGTCGGAATCGCCCGGGTGGGCTACCGGCTCTTCTGCAACCGGGGGCTTTGGAACGGGAACCCCACTTCATTCGCCTACTCATGGTTACGCAATGGTGCGGTCATTGCGCGCGCCACCTCACCGGCGTACACCGCCGTTGGGCTGGACTACGCCCGTGCCCTCACGTGTCGTGTGGTGGCGAAAAACGCCGGTGGCGCGACCACGTGGTCGAGTACCTCGTACCGAGTTGCTCTTGGCGCAGCACCCCGTCTGCGGGTTTCTCCAGTTGTTCTCGGCTCGGCTCGGGTCGGCAATCGCCTGGTCGCCTATCAGGGACGCTGGTCGATAGCAGGAATCGCGGTGAAATACCGATGGACTCGCAATGGTGCTTTTATCCGAGGAGCAACCGGAAAATCCTACAAACTCACGCGCGCCGACAAGCGACGCCGCATCGCCTGCCTGATCCTCACCAGCAAGTACGGCTACGCCAGCGGCCGTGCCACGACTCACTCCAAGCGGGTTCGATGACGTGGCAGTGATGACCCCTAGCGCGCCCGCTCGGCATGCCGGGAATCAACGCGTCCCGTCGGACTCGACATCAACGCCGAGTGCGCTTCGCAGTTACGCCACCGCGATGTTCATGTTGGCGGTCGTCATGTTGGGCTTCGTAGCATCGCTGTTGTTGGTGAGCCCGGTTCGACATGCTCGTGATCAAGAAGTCCTGTGGTCACAACTGCGATCGGACCTCGCAAACGCGGTAGCCCCGGTGGGCGGACCCGGACTCGACGGGACGCTTGCCTCTCCGGGGACACCCATCGCGTTGTTGGAGATTCCCTCTATTGGTGTGCGCGAAGTCGTTGCCGAAGGGACTACGTCCACCACACTGATGTCAGGACCCGGTCACCGCCGCGACACGGTCTTTCCGGGACAAGCTGGGACGAGTGTGATCTTTGGTCGCCAATCGGCGTACGGCGGTCCGTTTGGTCGAGTTCGCGAACTACTTCCTGGCGACGTCGTCACGGTGACGACGGGGCAGGGCATAGGCACGTACAAAGTCACCGGCGTACGTCGGGGTGGTGATCCGTTGCCTCCGACCCTGACCTCGGGTCAAGGTCGGCTCACGTTGGTGACCGCAGATGGGTCGCCCTATATGCCCGAT